>JBBSDD010000456.1:0-3026 GCA_038249755.1 Flavobacteriales bacterium
CATGTTTGCAAGCATGCTCGGGACAGTCATATACGTATTCGTGCTATTTTTTATCTTTTTTATCATAGTCGCGGGTGCCATTTCTGCCGCTTTTAGTGATTTTGACAAATCGCAACAAGTAACAAGTGTTGAAGAAAATTCGGTTTTGCACCTGGAACTTGAAGGACCCATCGTAGACCGCGGACCCGAACAATCGTTTAAGTTTGATTTTGCTGGATTTAGCGGTACCTCTGAAATAGGACTCAATCAATTGTTGGACAATATTAAAAAGGCAAAAGATGATGAGAATATATCCGGTATATATTTAGACATTAGTATCATTTCGGCCGGAATGGCAACAATTGAAGAAATCCGGGAAGCTTTGGAAGATTTTAAATCATCCGGAAAGTGGATCATGGCTTATTCTGAAGTTTACACCCAAAAGGCGTATTATCTCGCCTCGGTGAGTGACGAAATATATGTGTATCCTGAAGGCATCGTCGATTTTAGAGGATTGTCCACCAATATAGCCTTTCTAAAAGGCATGCTTGGCAAACTGGAGATTGAACCGCAAATAATCCGGGGTTCGAACAACAAATTTAAAAGTGCGGTGGAGCCGTTTATTTTGGACGAAATGAGTCAGGCCAACAGGTTACAGACCGAAAAGTGGCTTGGAGCTCTTTGGAATACCATGTTGGAAGGTATTTCAGAAAGCCGAGGCATATCTGCTGATTCACTTGGGCTCATGGCCAATGGGTATGCCATTCAAACAGCTCAGGACGCTGCAGATAAAGGACTTGTAACCGGTATAAAATACGCGGATGAAGTGACCGAAATTCTCAAAACCAAATTGGGGGTGGAGCGCGAAAAGGATCTGAAACTGGTCACGCATTCGAAATACAGCAACGCGCCAAACCCAGACAAATCGTCCTCTAATGGTCAATTTATACCCAGTTATAAGCGCGACAAAATCGCTATCATCTACGCAAGTGGAGGCATCAACAGCGGCGAAGGCATGGACAACGCCATTGGTTCTGAATCTTACGCAAAAGCCATTCGCGAGGCGCGAATGGACTCAACCGTGAAAGCGATTGTACTCCGTGTAAACTCCCCAGGCGGTAGCGCTCTGGCAAGCGATGTAATTTGGAGAGAAACTATTTTGGCGAAAGCTGCAAAACCCCTTGTGGTTTCAATGGGCGATGTGGCCGCATCGGGTGGATATTACATTTCCGCCGCTGCTGATCAGATTTTTGCGATGCCCAATACCATCACTGGTTCCATCGGTGTTTTTGGTATCGTGCCGAATATGCAGGGATTCTTCAACAACAAGCTGGGAATCACTTTTGACGGTGTAAAGACCAGTCAGTATGCTGATTTTGGGGAAGTGACCCGACCGTTGTCCGACAAGGAATACCTTATCCTGCAGCGCAGTGTGGATGATATTTACGATCAGTTTACCGGTATTGTTAGTGAAGGGAGGAATTTGCCAGTGAACAGTGTAGATTCTATTGGGCAGGGCCGCGTTTGGAGTGGTACAGACGCGCTGTCTATCGGCCTTATCGACAAAATCGGTGGACTGAATGCGGCAATCGAAGAGGCTGCGAGACTGGCTGGAATTGAAGACTACCAAACCAAGGACTATCCTGAGCGAAAAGATCCCATTGAAGAGTTGATTGAAAGCTTTAGTGCGGAAGTTTCAGAGAGAATCATTCGTTATCAGCTTGGAGATGATGAAATGCTTATCAAACAATTAAAATACTTGAAAGAGGTTAAAGAAATGAAAGGAGTTCAAGCTCGAATGCCGTTTTACCTGGATATTGAATAAGCACATTCTCAAGTGTGACTGATTTGAAAAGTCCTTCTTCGGAGGGACTTTTTTATACGCTAAAAGTGATTTCATACCCACTGTATTTCCGCATGTTCATCACCCGAAATCCATCCAGGAAAATGTACTGGCCCCGGATACCCGTCAGGATTCCTTCGGCAATTTTATCTGCTTCCAGTGCAATTCCCTTTGGCTCGTTGGGGTATTTCAATACGGGATACTGCAATTCGACGATGGAAGCATCCGGCGTGGCGTAAGGAGCGAAAGTTGGGGGTAGAAATGAAGTCATTGTTTGCGAAAGCACTTTTAAATCCTCGTCATCCTGTTGGTTTGAAAGCATTTTGCGCCAGTCGGTCCTGTCAGAAATAAATTGTTTCAGTTCTACCTCAATAAGCCCTGCCAGTTGTCGGTACGGAACTTCTGCCAAGACAATGGCGCGCCAGGCGCCCTGATCAATCCACCGCGTAGGAATTTGCGTGAGGCGCGTGACACCCACCTTGATCGCACTGGTTTGAGCCATATATACAGCGTGTGGTTGTATGTGATTTGCGGTTTCCCATTCGCTATTCCGGCCTTTGCCCAGGTGCCCTTCGCACAATTCCGGGCGCATGATGCAAGGAGAAGCTTCGGGGGATGCCATCAGGCAGTTATAGCAGAACCCCTGTCCATAGGATTTGGGGATCAACTTTCCGCAACTGATACAATTGATTTTGCCAGTCCATTTAATGGAAACCCTGCTCCCTAAGAGCGGGTTGAGATGTACCTGAAGCGTTTTGTCCAAAACGAGCCAATACTGGACCTTTTCTTTTAAAGCCGATTTCATTTTGCTCAGCAATCCCTTGTATTTCATAGGTCATTTTTTGGTTTGATCAATTGTTGCCCGTTTTTTGTAATTTTCTTGAATTTTACGACCCATATGGCATTCAATTCTGTTTTCGCGTGGTTTATGAAAAAACGATTTCACCAGATCGAACTTTTCATGAAATATCCGCTTGAGGTTCAAAGTGAAGTTTTCGAAAAATTGATTCATTCTGGCAAAAATACGGCCTGGGGGAAATCGATGAAGTATGCTGAAATTCATTCACTCAGTTCATTTTCCGAAAGGGTACCCCTGCAAACCTACGAAGATTTGAAACCCTATGTAACCCGGATACAGGCCGGAGAGCAAAATCTACTGTGGCCCAGCGAAATTAATTGGTTTGCCAAATCGTCTGGGACGACC
>JBBSDD010000457.1:0-3024 GCA_038249755.1 Flavobacteriales bacterium
AAACGTAAAGCGAAATGGCGGCCTTTCTGGGCGAAAAGCCCACAAGAGGCCAATCACCTTCCTGCGTGCTTCTTTCGGATTTGTAGTGGTAACTTCCAAATCCGATAATGCTCGGTCCCCACATTTTTGGTTCGAATCCGGTAAAGTCCTGCATCAACTTCAACAGTTCAAAACTGTCTTTGCGTTTTTGCTCAGTGTCGGCAAACGTATTGATAAATTCATGTACGTCTACATCTGTTTTTGTTGTTTTGAGTTCGGCCATTTTTTTATACTTAATAAAAAATTTATTATATGTTAAAGTAAAACATCCAAGTTTCGCAGATCGGTTTTGTCATAATTTTTGCTGGAAAAGGCAAAAATTTCGCCAAAACCTTCATCTACTCACGTATCACCACTGTAAACATTTGTCTCCTTCAGGGTCGGTTTCTATGAGAATTAGAACTAAAAGAATTTAAAAATTCATCCTTTCGAAAGTCTGTTCCCTTAGTCCCTGCTAACAATCGGTGATGTGCGAAACTTGACTGGGTTATACTTACAAACATAACACTAGAATTCTCTGCACAAAATTCTATCCGGTCAAAGATCATTAAAAGTTTGAAAATACAATTAAGGATGCCACTGCATATTGGGTCATGTCGATTTTGCTCACATTGCCGAGAAAGGTAAGTACCACGATCAGGCTGACCCGCAGTTGGATAGGACTTTAGTCATTTGTGAGTCTGCCTTGTTCTCGTTCATATTCTGTGGATTTGCGTTTGATTTATAGTTTGGTATTCAAATGCCTGACTGCGAATGGCTGGGATTGTTAGGCGAGTGACAATTCGTCGGGTAGGTCGATGCGACTGACAGCTTCGGCTATACAATCGATTTTTACCGTTTGTCACAATTCAGATGCGCCCCGTTTTTTTTCTGACTTATTTTAATCTCAAAACATATCTAAAGAAATTCGATGAAGGCAGTTTATTGTACCAAATACGGCGGGCCCGAAATGCTTTATTTGACGGAAGTCCCGGTACCCGTACCTGGTGAGAATGAGGTATTGATTAAAATCCACGCCGCCACCGTCACCGCCGGAGATTGTGAAATAAGACGTTTTGATATTCCCATTCTGTTTTGGGCTTTTTTGCGTTTTTCGCTGGGATTGCGGAAACCAAACCGACCCCTCGGTCAGGAACTCGCGGGCGAAATTGAAGCCGTGGGTAAAAGGGTGACGCAATTTAAAAAGGGTGATAAAATGTATGCCTCCACCCAACTCAAACTGGGCGCATATGCCCAATATACCTGCCTGCCGGAGAAATTTCCCATACATCTTCTACCTTCAGGCATGACTTACGAAGAAGCTGCAACCCTTCCCACGGGTGGATTAAATGGTCTGCATTTCATCAAAATGGCGGATGTGCAACCGGGCGAATCTGTGCTGATAAACGGGGCAGGTGGGAGCATTGGCACATATGCTTTGCAAATCGCAAAGTCCATGGGCGCAGTGCTCACCTGTGTGGATACTGTCGAAAAAGAAGCGATGTTGCGATCGCTGGGTGCCGATGAATTTATAGACTATAAAATTCAGAACTTCACAAAAAATGGAAAGCTTTACGACGTGGTAATAGATGTGGTTGGTAAAGTGTCTTTTACAGCAATGATCAATTCCCTGCAACCGGGCGGTCGCTGCATTCTTGGCAATCCTTCACCCGCGGACATATTCAAAGCGGCGATCAGATCAAAAAAATTAAATAAAAAAGTCACTACCGAATTTGCCAAATATACCCGTGAGAATCTGAGTGAGCTAAATGTTTTAAGCGAAACTGGTAAAATCAAACCGTATATTGACAGGACGTACGCGCTGGAAGATATTGTCAATGCGCACAGGTATGTCGATTCAGGTCTCAAAAAAGGTAACGTGACTATCCGCGTTTCACATGTAAAGCACGCTAAAATATGAAAGCCATTGTTTACCGAAAATACGGGTCACCTGAGGAATTACAATTGAGTGAAATCGAAAAACCTGTGCCCAATGACCACGAAATACTGGTGAAAGTTCAGGCGGCTTCAGTAAATTCCTGGGATTGGGATTTGCTTACGGGAAAACCGCTCGTTTATCGATTGATGTTCGGGATTTTTAAACCAAAATATCCCGTGATCGGCTCTGATATTGCCGGTCGGGTTGTGGAGGTTGGAGCCAAAGTCACAGATTTTAAAGTCGGCGATGACGTGTTTGGCGATCTTTCAGGAAATGGTTTTGGTGCATTTGCGGAATATGCCCGTGCGCGTGCGATGGTGATGGCCCTGAAACCTGCCAACATCACTTTTGCCACCGCAGCTGCTATTCCACAGGCGGGTATTCTTGCCCTGCAAGGATTGCATCACAGTGGAAATATAATTACGAAAGGCCAAAAAATTCTGATCAATGGAGCGGGTGGGGGTGTTGGTACGTTTGCCATACAAATCGCCAAAACATTCGGTGCAGAAGTCACCGCGGTAGACAGTTCTCTGAAACAAGAGTTGATGCGTTCGCTCGGCGCTGACCATGTGATGGATTATGAGAAGGAAGATTTCTCGAAGATGGCGAACCGCTACGATCTGGTTTTGGATATGGTTTTTAATCGCCCGGTCGCTCATGCAAAGTCTATCTTAAATCCCGGTGGTAAATATGTCATCATCGGCGGAGAACCTGGGCGTCTTTTTAAATTGATGGCTGGTGGAATTGTTATGAAGAATCCGAAAAAACGCGTGTCTGTACTCATGTATAAACCCAACAGAAAAGACCTTGAATTTCTTTTGCGCCTGGTTGACGAGGGCAGAATAAAACCTGTGATTGAAAAGCGTTTTCCTTTGAATCAGACAGCGGATGCAGTGAGACATTTGGGCCAAATGAAAGCACAGGGAAAAATTGTTATTTCAATTTAATATTTTACGAGCTGTGGTGTTTCAGGTACAAGGTACAAGGTACTAGGTACAAAGTACAACCTACAAAGTACAAAGTACAAAGTACAAGGTACAAAGTACAAGATACAAAGTTGAAGTACG
>JBBSDD010000458.1:0-3000 GCA_038249755.1 Flavobacteriales bacterium
AAATTGATGATCATCGTATCGGAATATTTTGGTTTTTCAAATATGATTTTAGATCGGGAATGGAGATTTCACCAAAGTGAAAAATGCTGGCAGCCAGAGCCGCATCAGCCTTTCCTTCCCGGAAAATATCGGTGAAATGTTCCATCGTTCCCGCACCGCCAGATGCGATCACAGGTAGGGCGCAAGCTTCCGAAATGGCGCGGGTCAGGGTCATGTCAAAACCGGATTTTGTACCGTCTTTGCGCATCGATGTCAATAGAATTTCTCCCGCACCGCGTTGTGCACATTCCAGCGCCCAGTCCACGGCTTTAAGCTCCGTAGGGGTGCGGCCCCCATCCAGACATACCAGCCATTCACCGCCTATTTCTTTCACGTCGATGGCCACCACCAGGCACTGATTCCCGAAGGTCGCTGCGATTTCGTTGAGCAATTCTGGTCGGCGCACCGCGGCAGAGTTCACACTGATTTTGTCAGCGCCGCACTGAAGCATTGCGGCCACATCTTCCACCGAAGAAATTCCCCCACCCACTGTAAATGGTATGTCTATTTCGCGGGCCACGCGGGTCACGAGTTCGGCGAGCGTCTTGCGCTTGTCGATGGTAGCGGTGATGTCGAGAAATACGAGCTCATCTGCGCCTGCAAGGGCGTAGGCGGCCGCCAGTTCCACCGGGTCGCCGGCATCGCGCAAATCCACAAAGTTCACACCTTTCACCGTACGGCCATCGCGGATATCCAGACAGGGAATAATTCTTTTTTTCAGCATAATTTCTCCAGGTCTTTGAGATTGATTGCTCCTTCGTAAATCGCTTTGCCAATGATGGCGCCGTCCAGTCCGATGCCGATCAATTTCTCCAGGTCTTCGATGTTGCGAATCCCCCCGCTGGCCACCAATTTCATTTGCCGAAAGGTGTGGCAGAGATCGGCGTAATATTCGAAAGCAGGGCCTTCCATCATTCCATCTTTGGAAATGTCGGTGCAGACGACGTATTGAATTCCTTTTTTCAGGTAATCGCCGATGAAGGCTTCCGCCTCCAAATCAGAAGTTTCGGTCCAACCGCTCACAGCAATTTTACCTTCTTTTACATCGGCACCGAGTATGATTTTTTCCGGTCCGTATATTTCCAGCCACCGCGCCACCATTTCCGGATTTTTCACCGCGATGCTGCCTGCGGTGATCTGCCGCGCACCACAATCAAAGGCGGTTTGCAGGTCGTTTTCCGTTTTCAATCCACCGCCGAAATCGATTTTGAGATCGGTTTTGGCGGCCAGTCTTTCGAGCACTTTCCAGTTCACCACTTTGCCTTCGCGCGCACCGTCCAGATCGACAAGGTGCAGGTATTGGATGCCGTGTCCGGCAAATTCCTGCGCCACTTCCAGCGGATTTTCGTTGTAAATTTTCTTCTGCGCATAGTCGCCTTGCGTGAGGCGCACGCACTTTCCGTCGATGATGTCAATGGCTGGGATAATTCTCATAAGTTTATTTCTTGTTTTGGAATGAAGCCATCTTTATATTCCATTCAACCTTCTCCAATCTTTCCCTTATTCGGTGAAGAGAATTGATAATTTCATGCTCATGAGGAAATTCCCCGTAAACCAAAGCCTTAAAGGTGCTGTGGTAGGCTCCGTTCAACTCAGTCCATGTGTGATCCAAATCTTTGAATATCAAAGCATCTTTCGGGTGGTTTAAAAGCCAGCTGTTGTTGTTTTTGAAACTGATCAAATCTTCATGAGCAACCTGAAGTAGGGCCACATCAAAGTCAGTCGACTCAAAGAATTTGTTCAACAATTCGTTCTTCAACATTTGATGCAGATCGTAGGTATGTCTGATTTTCATTGCTAAATGCAGAAAGGGAGAGGTCTCATACGAGAACCTGGATAAACTCATGATTTTTTCGCAAAAGGTTTTGCCGGGCTCTAATACCCGAACCTCAAATGGAGCCAGTTCGAAATTAATGGCGATTTCCTCTTGACCATGTACTTGAAGTGTTTCACCGATGTAGGATTGAACGCTTTGGTTTGTGTAAGGATAGGGCGAGCCCAACCAAGTCGTCTCTAAAACAATGCAATCACGAACGTGCCCGTAACTGCCTGAAAAAGCTTTGCTGTATGCATGTGCTGTTTTCCGGCTCATGCCAAATTTTCTTGTAAGATTATCGATCTTTACCTCGGGCATTGAAAGCCCAACAGCTGTGCTGATCGCCTTCAATTTTCCTTTCATTTGATTATTGGTTTCACCTTCCTTCCTGAGCACCACAAGATCTATATCTTCAGAAAACCGTTCAATAAACTTAAAACATTTGGCCAAGGCGGTGCCACCTTTGAAAACCACATCTTCCGCATAGAGGCTGTGAAAAACAAGTTTAAGGGCTTTGGTAACCCAATAGTCCTTCTCAACATATATGGCAGGTAGGCCCATCTCTTGGGCAGTGAATTTCACTGCCTCCTGAAATAATTTTTCATTTTCGTGAAGCCTCATCGGATGTTCCATTTATTTCCATTTTGGAGCAATTCTATGGCCCCGGGAATGGAGTACGTTGTCACGGGATTCAAGCTCTTCAGCAATGGTTCCGTAAGCTCGTAGTTATTTAAGCTGTCGAGGATGGCACCCGCAATAGCACGGGTTTGTGGGGTATATGCCAGGGCCAATTCTACCAGACTTTTTTTCTCAAGTGCATTGAGTCCTTTTATAATCGAGGTCATCCTCCTGATCACAAAATGAGGATGCGCATCGGGAATGTGGTTGATGGTGCGTATGGCATCCAAAATCTGCAAAGCCGGTATTGATGTCTCTGTGATTTCATTCTTCTGTTTCAGGAATTTGATCCGATAGAATCCACGCTTCATTGGTGGTTTGAAATCATTTCGGCCTATTTGGATGGTGAAGCTCACCTGTGTGGTCAGCCCCAGCGCGTTGTAAACGCTCAAGCCCGTAAAGTATCCCACCCTTTTCCCGTCTTTGACTAGCAAATCTTTCAATTCTTCGTCCATGCTTGGCTTCAG
>JBBSDD010000459.1:0-2997 GCA_038249755.1 Flavobacteriales bacterium
ACGACTTCGGGTAGGCCCGAGCCATTCGCTATCAGCTCCTTCCAGCATGTAGCGATATTTTACTTTGTCCGGATTGTTGAAATAGATGCCGGTGTAATTGAAGGTGATGTAATTGTCCTGGTAGTCGAACACAGGATTTATAGGGGTTCCGTTCAGCGGATGACGGTCAAAATTTCGTTGTGACCAGTCCACATCCTGCAAAAAAAGCTGAATGCCGGTGAGATTGATTTTGGGGGCAACATCTTTTGAATTCCCATCTGTAAAAGGCTCAAATTTTACCAGTCCGGAAGTCGTCCCAAACCAGATTTGATCATCTTCGACCAGCAAAGCGTTTTGGTTTGTTTCAGTACCACGAAGGCCCTCGTAAGCGGTGTAGTGTCGGGCGCGGATCTCTCCGGTCTCTGCGTACAGGTTGAGGTTGAGTCGGTAGAGTCCGTTGTTGGTTCCGATGAGCAAAGTATTGTCATCGAGCGTCGATAGGAAATTGATGTTTTTTGCGCTGTAATTCGCGCTGAAATTTGCAGCGTGCAAGCTGTCTGAATTCGGATCCAAGACGAACAATCCGGCTGAGGTGCCCACCCAGATTTTTCGCTGCATATCCGATTCAATGCAATACAAGGCTGCATCATCGTTGCCGGGGATGGGATAGGACTGAAACCCGCCGTCGACCATTTTGATCAACTGACCTTCTGCGCCGATCCATTTGGTATTGCCCACTTTCGCTATGCACCTTATTCTCCTTCCGGAAAAATTATTTTGGTCGAACACTTTTAGGATGTTGCCATTTTGGTCGAGTCTTGCCATTCCATCTTCCGCGCCGATCCATATGGTTTCGCCTTCCGGCAAAATGGCTGTAATCCGGTTTCCAGGTAGCCCATTGCTTGCGGTTCTTTTCGTTATTTTCTGGTCTTTTTCTATGAATAAGCCCTGAGAAGTACCTACCCACAAAGCCTCATCGCCGGCGATAGCGACTTGCCAAATCGTTTTTCCCGGAAGGGAATCATTGAGGGGATAGGGACTAAATTGATCTCCGTCAAAAATGGTCAAACCCTGATCGTAACTCCCGATCATCAGGTTGCCGTTTTTCATCCGAACCAAATCCATGGCGGCATCAGAAAGCAATCCGTGGCTGGTATTGTAAACCGTAAATGCTTTGCCAGCCTGCCGGAACACACCTTGACCGTCGGTGCCGATCCAAAGATTGCCTTCCCGGTCTACCCCGAGGCTTTTCACATTGGTATAAGGCATTCCCTGAGATTCATCCAGGGTGATTATGTCGCCTCCGGAAATCCTGTTTAGTCCGGCGATTGATCCCACCCAAATATCCCCATTGGGCATCAGGGCTGCACAACGGATGTTGTCGCTCACCAGTCCATCTGCTACCCGAAGCTGGCGGATGCGTCCATTTTCGATAACGTAAATTCCACTCTCAAACGTGCAAACATACGTGATGCCATCGGGAGTGAACAGAAGGTCACTGACGCTTGCGGCGTGAAGCGCTGGAAAGCTGGAGGTTTGGAGTTGGCCATTGCGGTGAATCACCAGCCCCGTGCGGGTACCAATCCACAAATCACCGTTTTTGGCGTAAGCCAGCGATCGGATATAATTATCCGGCAAACCTTCTGGAGTACCAAAATGCTGAAAGAGATTGCCATCCCAGTGCAAAAGCCCTTCACCTCCCAATCCCAGCCAGAGACCGCCTTCCGGCGATTCCATCATATCAATCACCCTGGCATTTTCAAGCCCGGATGGAAATGGCAGAGTGCTTATGCCCAGTCCATCAATTGCACATAGTGCTCCTGTGGACCCAATCCAAAAAGCGGAATCGCCCTGGAGCAGACAGTTGATCTGATTGTCAGGCAATCCGTTGTCGCGGGAAAAATTTTTGAATTCGTGCCCGTCGAAACGGCTCAATCCGCCAAGGGTGCCAAACCAAAGATACCCGCTGTTGTCTTGTGCGATGGCGCGTACCTGCGACTGGGCCATCCCCTCACTTGTATTATAGGTGATAAAGGAATTTTGTTGGGCCAAAATAATCTCAGCCCAGCATAAAAAAACAAAAATCCAACCCGATTTCTTCATGTCTACATTTGGGCGATGCGGTCCAGAAAGGGTTGAACTTTTCGGCGGGCGATGGGGATGTGTTTTCCATTGCTCATCACGGCAGAATTACCATCTATCCGGTTAAAACCCTTGAGGTGGTAGCGCACATTGATGATGTGTGATTTGTGAACACGAAAAAAAGTGGTGGTGTTGAGTTTGTCTTCATACACTTTTATATTCTTGCTGCTCAGCATTTTTTTCCCGTCGGCGAGGTAGAGCGTGGTATAACTTTCAGATGCTTCGAGGTGCACCAAATCTTTGCAGGCGATGATTTCGTAACCCTCGCGCATGGGGACCGCAATTTTGTCTTCTTCGTGTTCGCGGTAGGCCTTCCGGATGAGTTCCTTGATTTCACCAAGTGAATTGACGGTGTCTTTCGGATTGACCTTGATTTTACTCACTGCGTTTTGCAGATCGTCTATGGCGATGGGTTTTTCTAAATAATCCACCGCGCGTGCTTTCAAAGCTTTTAAGGCAAATTCGCTGTGTGCGGTGGTGAAAATAACGCTGATGGTGCGGTCTTCCAGACTTTCCAACAATTCGAAACCGGATTCAGACGGCATTTTGATGTCCAGAAAAATCAGGTCTGGTCGGGCGAGGTGAATCATTTGCCGTGCTTCTTCGGCACTGCCGGCCATTTGAATTTCATCAATTTCAGGACAGTATTCTTCAATCATCATTTTGAGATTGTCTCTGCAAAATTGCTCGTCATCTACAATTAAGGCTTTCATAGGCTCTGAATTTTTGATCAATTTAAACGATCCTTTTCAGAAAATCCGAAGCAACGAGCAAGACTGCGTTTTTGGAATGTGAAATGCCCCTTTCATTGATTTACCCGATCAACCGCTGCAATTCCCGGAGCATGTCTTTTTTCCTTTCCCGGGAAACGGGCAA
>JBBSDD010000460.1:0-2984 GCA_038249755.1 Flavobacteriales bacterium
ACAATTGGGCTTCAACTTTAGAAAGGTTTATGACATTTGATGGTTCGCAAAACACTTCGCCCGGCAGGGCTATGCCATCCATCAGAATACCCCATTCATCAGTAACATTGTGATGACGGAAAGCAATGTAAATCGACTGATTGTTGTACGCCGAAAAATCAATTGAACGACTCTCCCATTCGTCAGAGGTCAAAACTTCCGTAAAAACTTCATCCGTAAAATCAGCAATTTCAGTACCGGCGGTGGAGACCAGAATCGAATAATTTTCAGCTTCAAAAGCGGCACTGAATGAGGAGATCACATAATACAGCGAATCACCTTCTCCCAGATCGGGTAAGGACGTGATCAAATAGTTGTCTGGTGTTAAAGCGTTGGAAGCCAAGTCATCATAAGAATCTGATCAGATTGAAAATGTTCCCTCAAAAGCATCCGAATTTGACGGATACCAATTGCTTCCATCACCATCGGCGTCAATCACTTACCAGTATTGCGGCAGACTTCCTGATTCAAAACTCTCAGAACCTTCTACAAAAACGGGTGCTGGTAAACAATCAACTCCTCCGGAAATAGTAATAAGCTTGGGATATCCGTTTCCAATAGCCCCAGCCACGCCGCAGTTTCCTTCTTCATTAATTACAAGGAGGTATGTCCCACTTTCCGAAGCAGTCCAGATGATTCCGCGTATCACTCCAGGGCGAAAATTATCAATGGCTCCGGATGGTGCAATCACGGTTTAATCTGGCACCCAGGAATAGGCCCCTGGTCCGTTACACATGCCAAAACTACGCACCACCTTCAACCACACCAGCAAGCGCATACGCTTCTGATTTATAAACTTCGAAAGCCGTAATTTCAAGCGAATCTCCCGTACACGGAACCGTTCCAAAATCTGTCCAAGCAGTGGTAGGACTGGGATCTACCCAAGTGGTACATTGCGCTTGGACGGCGTACACACCAAAAAACAAGAATGTAGCAAAAAGTAAATTTTTAGTCATATGGTGAATTTATTAAACAGCCAGACCACCATGGTCAATTTGTGCAAAAGTAACAGTTCATTTAATCACTAAGCCAGGCGCGGATCTCATCCCACCCACCCGCGCGAGAAGAAGATTGAAAAAGCACTTTTAATTCAATTTTGGCAAAATTAGCTCCATTGTAGATTTTACGGATCAAAATCATCTCATCGTGCTTTTGGGCTCACATGAATCGAATTTAATCTAAAATCATATGGGTCAGAATTTCATCATGAGTTATAAACCAACGATACCCTGACATCATTCATTGGAGAGCATAAAATCTGTTAAAAATTTTTAATTACCTTTCCCGCCGATATGTTCACATTTCAGTTCCGACTTCGATAAGCAAATCAAAACATCACACCATGAAAAACACCATTTCAAAATTCTCAATTTTCGCTTTCTTTTTAATTTTCAGCCTCAGCGCGTGCAAAGACGAATGCGACGACGTAAACTGTTTAAACGGCGCCACCTGCGATGAGGGCGATTGCAACTGCGCCTCTGGTTTTGAAGGCGACGTATGTCAAACGGAAACACGTTCAAAGTTTTTCGGATCCTACAACGTGTCAGAAAATTGCACGCCAAGTGGCAATTTTACCTATCAGTTGAGTATCGTAACTTCTGCCACTGGGCCCCTAAACATCATTATCGACAATTTCTACGGAGAAGGTGCATCTGTAAGTGCCACGGTGAGCGGTGCCACCCTCACCATTCCCAATCAAACCGTGACGACGCAGGGGCAAGCCCGGACATATAGCGGGACAGGTCAGATAACAGGAAACATTCTCACCATGAGCTACACTGCTTCTCAGGGTGCAGCATCAGACGCGTGCAGTGCGACCTGCACAAAATTATAATCATATTAAAAACAAACAAAGGCTGGCGCCCTGCCCGGGTGTCAGCCTTTTTTGTTACAATATCCCGGGGATCGAATTTTCAAATTACTCCTTTGTCCCGTGCTGAGGCTGGGGCTGAATCAAATAAAAAATCTCATTTGTGGGACCCGCATGAATGAAGTATGTTTGTGGCCTCAAAAATCAACGAAAAAGCATCCCTATGAGCGTATTGGTAAACAAACATTCGAAAGTCATTGTGCAGGGTTTTACAGGCAGTGAAGGCACGTTTCACGCTGGACAAATGATAGAATATGGTACCAATGTGGTGGGTGGGGTTACCCCGGGCAAAGGAGGTCAAAAGCATCTTGATCGCCCGGTTTTCAACACCGTAGCTGAAGCTGTAAAAGAAACGGGTGCTGACGTTTCAATTATTTTCGTTCCACCGGCTTTTGCCGCCGATGCCATTATGGAAGCTGCCGAGGCAGGCATTCAAGTAATCGTTACCATCACCGAAGGCATTCCAGTGAATGACATGGTGAAGGTGAAAAACTATATTTCGAATAAAGATTGCAGGCTGATTGGACCCAATTGCCCTGGTGTGATGACTGCCGGTGAAGCCAAAGTTGGTATCATGCCCGGATTCATTTTCCAAAAGGGCACCATCGGGATTGTATCCAAATCGGGAACCCTCACCTACGAAGCAGTTGATCAAATCACCAAAGCTGGTCTGGGGCAAACCACGGCCATTGGAATTGGAGGAGACCCCATCATCGGCACCACGACCAAAGAGGCCGTTCAAATGTTGATGGCCGATCCTGAAACAGAGGGCATTGTCATGATCGGTGAAATTGGCGGAAATCTTGAAGCTGATGCGGCTTATTGGATCAAAGCCCACGGAACAAAACCCGTAGTGGGATTCATCGCCGGAGTTACTGCACCGAAAGGGCGTACCATGGGTCATGCCGGAGCCATTGTCGGCGGGCATGATGATACTGCTGAAGCCAAAAAGAAAATCCTTCGTGAATGCGGAATTCACGTGGTGGATTCTCCAGCGGAAATTGGTAAAAAAATGGCGGAAGTACTTGGTGTGACTGCGTAATTATACCTGAGGATCCGAAATACAAACATGACT
>JBBSDD010000461.1:0-2982 GCA_038249755.1 Flavobacteriales bacterium
ATCAGGGTGCTCTTGCCGGTTTGTCTGACTCCGCACAAAAACGGATTTGCTCCTTCAGATTCGAGGCATACTATCTTTCATGGAAACATTCAATCAACGATTTAATTTTGTAATATAAAGATAAAAGAAATTAGCTCTGTAAACTGTCGTTTTAATAACCCAAGGTCTAAAACTGCTTGTGTAATTAAAACTTGCAATACAGATATCCGTGAGTCACCAATCTGTAAATGCCATTGAGTCTGGAAAATACGTACCCTCGACCGTCCTGTCTTTAAAAATAGCCCATGGTTTTAAAAAAATGAAAAGACTTTGTTTGTGCTGGAGCCAGGAGATTACATACAAAGAAAAGTATTAAAGGTATATTTGAAACTTCTTATTGTCTTATCACCGTTTTATATATGAGGATGAATAATCTAAAATACACCGGCAATTTTTAAATATACCCGTGCCTTATTCTCACTACATTTTCATCGATACCGAAACGTCTGGGATTCCCGACAGCTTTAATATTCCGGTTTCCGAACCGGATCAGTGGCCTGCCATCATCCAATTGGCCTGGATCGTGGTGGACCTCGACGGCAACCTGGTAAAGGAAGAAAACCATTATCTGAAAAACCGTGGGGTCAAAATTGACCCGCGCTCTAACCAAATGCATCGTATCACAGTTGAAGACCTAAAGAAAAAAGGCGTTTCGAAGCGCGGTATGCTCAAAAGACTTTACAAAGACATCAAACGGTACAATGCACTGGTTGTCGCACATTTTGTGGAATTTGATATGAAAATGCTCGCGGTTGAAAACATCCGCCTGAGGCTGGATCTCGACTTATACCAACTTCCCACGTATTGCACCATGCTGAATTCGGCAGGGGAAAACCGCCATCCCGGTCGCTCCTACCCTTCACTGGGCGAATTGTATCGGCATTATTTCAACAAACCGATGAAAAACGAACACGATGCGCTCTGCGATGCCCGTGCCGCTGCTGAGTGTTTTCTTGAAATGACGGAAAAAGGAAAATTTACCGAAAATAAAATAGTACACTTTGACCTCGGGAGCCCCCCTGAAAAGGATAAAAAAACCGGTTCACTGAGTCGGATTCAAAAAATATTAAAAACCCTCTCCAAAAGCTGAAGCCATGGATGTACGCGGATTTATAAAAAACACAACTCCGTTTGACCTATTGCCCGACGAAGCCATTGACAAAATAATGGACGCCGGAAAACAGGAACACGCCAAAAAAGAAAGCCTGATTTACCACCAGAATTACACCAAGCTCAAGTGGATCGACATCCTTTTAGAAGGTGGTTATCAAACGTATTTTGTAGGTGATGATTTCAACAAAGAAATGGTGGAAGAGATGGGCCCCGGCGAAGTGTACGGCCCGACATCGTTGCTCTACAACAACCGCACTTCCATTCGCAGCGTGTTGATCAAGGCCGACACAAAACTCCTCCGGGTGCCCCAAAATACCTTTCTGGAACTCATCAATTCCTATCCGGATTTTAATGCATTTTTTATTAAGCAATTCGGCACGAAAATGCAAATTCCCGGATACAGCAAAATGCTCAACCGCGAAGAAGCACCGCTCAACGCAGCAGTTTACGACCATTTTTTTACAAAAAGTATTTCCAGTCTGCATCCGCGCTCACTGATCACTTGTTACGAAGACCAGTCGGTAGTGGAAGCTGCACAAATCATGTCAAAAACCCGTCAGAGCTGTATTTTCGTGAAAACGAGAGATGAGAAATACATCGGCTACATGACCGATATCACCATACGGGAAAAAGTGGTCGCTGCGGGTATGGACGCCCACGCCCCGGTACGCGAATTCATGGCCAGCCCGATTTTTGTCATTTCGCAGGAAGCGCTCATTTACGAAGCCATCCTGATGATGTTTAAACACAAAATCCGCTACGTCGTGGTGGAAAAAGCCGGGGAATACACCGGATTGCTCAGCCGCAACAAATTGCTCTCCGATCAGTCGTACTCACCGTTTGTTTTCATTCAGTCTTTCAAACTCGCCAACAATATTGAAGAGCTCAAAGCGCGGTGGGAACAAGCCCCGGAGATCGTTTTCCAGATTCTCTCGCGCGGGGTGAAAGCCGAAAATGTCAACAAAGTGATCAATACCATCACCGACAGTATCATGCAGACCATCATCGACAAAGTGTTGGAAGAAATGGGCACGCCACCCTGCCGTTTTGTTTTCATGGTGCTCGGCAGCGAAGGCCGCAAGGAGCAAACGCTCAAGACCGATCAGGACAATGCGCTGATCTACGAAGACCGCCCTGCCGAAGAGCGGGAAGGCATTCGGGAATATTTTTTGGCTTTTGCCGAAAAGGTGTCCGACCACCTCAACGAAGTGGGCTTTGTGTATTGCGAAGGCGGCTTCATGGCCAAAAATCCGAAGTGGAACCACAGCCTCTCCCACTGGAAACAAAATTACACTAACTGGATCGCGGAAATCATTCCCGAAACGGCAGCCAATTTTGCGACATTTTTTGACTCACGTAGGGTTTATGGCGACCGTGAACTCATCGAAGAACTGAAGGACCACATCAAAGAACACCTCACCCATGCCTCTGGCCGGCTGTTCTACCACCTTGCCGTAAATGCGCTAAAATACGAGCCTCCGCTCACTTTTTTCCGCTCTATCCGTACCATTTCCAAAAACAACCAGGAAGTATTTAACATCAAACACGCCATGACGCCCATCGTCGACATTATTCGCGTGTATGCGCTCAAACATCAGATCATGTCCACCAATACCGGGGAGCGATTACTGGAATTGTACAAATCAGATTTGATGACCAAGGAACAATATTATGAGTTATTGCAAGCCTATTATTTCCTGATGGCCATGCGGCTCAAGCGCCAGGCAAAAACCATCATCCGCAAACAAGGCGAGCCCACCAACTTCATCGAGCCAAAAAGCCTCACCAATATCGAGCGGGTCACCTTGCGGGAAATATTCAAAGTCATCG
>JBBSDD010000462.1:0-2975 GCA_038249755.1 Flavobacteriales bacterium
CAAGTGATGCCTGAAGTTTGGTAAATTTT
The DNA here is from genome assembly GCA_038249755.1 of Flavobacteriales bacterium. GTDB lineage: Bacteria > Bacteroidota > Bacteroidia > Flavobacteriales_D > Cryomorphaceae > JBBQZU01. The sequence continues at coordinate 30 of JBBSDD010000462.1, forward strand.
ACAACAAGCAGCGCGGAACGTTTCCACTTTTAAAAACAAGACAAATATGGAGTCAGACTCCATATTTATCCGGTATTTAAGCTCTGAAGTGACTCTCAATCCAGTTTTACTGACACGTTTCGTGTATGATTGAATCTTTTGGGATAAATTCCTAAAGTTTCATGTATAAATGAAACTTTTTGGTCATCCCAATTCAACAAAGCTCGTCAGCGCGCCAGGCGGTGGGGCGGGCCTGCATGTGCATCGATCTCAATCACACCCACCCATAACCAAAATTCACTTTTAAAATTGGTAGCTTTGCCTTCGAAAATCAATCGCAAGCCAGCCGATTTTGCCGTGAAAGCCTGCATCAAAATACCATCATCAAAAAAACCAAAATCCAATGACCGACAAAATCACTGTCCCCAAAGGCCTCGCCGGAGTCATAACCGACGAAACATCCGTCTCCAAAGTAATGCCCGAGAGCAACAGCCTCACCTACCGCGGGTACCGCGTGCAGGACCTTTCGGAAAAATGCAGCTTCGAAGAAGTGGCTTATCTCCTCACCCACGACGACCTTCCATCGCCAGCGCAGCTCAAATCATTTTCCGATAAGGAAAAAAGCTACCGGGACATTACGAAAGACCTGCTCGCTGCGATATCTCATTTCCCGAAAGGGGCACACCCGATGGATACCCTTCGCACAGGCGTAAGTTTTCTGGGTATGGAAGACAAACGCATCTGGGACGATTCGCCGGAGACAAGCATGGACAAATTCATCGGTATGCTCGCCCGCATACCAACCATCATCGCTGCCAGCTACCGACATGAAAAAGGACTGGACTTCATTGCTCCTGACAAATCACTCAGCCTGAGCGAAAACTTCTTCCACATGTGTTTTGGCAAAGTGCCAGCGCCTGAAGTGGTCAAAGCTTTTGATGTGTCACTCATATTATATGCGGAGCACAGTTTTAATGCATCCACATTTGCCGCAAGGGTGATTACTTCCACCACAAGCGATATGTACAGTGCAGTAGTCGGTGGCATCGGTGCGCTCAAAGGTCCGCTACACGGCGGCGCGAACGAGCAGGTGATGCACATGCTCAAGGAAGTGGGTGAGCCGGCTGTCGCCAAACAGTGGATGCTCGATGCGCTTGCACAAAAGAAAAAGGTGATGGGATTTGGCCACCGCGTCTATCGCAATGGCGACTCCCGCGTGCCGACCATGAAAAAGTATACGGAGAAAATGGCCAAATTTACCGGTGCTGAAAAATGGCTGGAAATTGCCAACATCCTTGAAGCAACGATGGTATCGGAAAAGAACATCTATCCGAATCTGGATTTCCCGGCAGGTCCTGCTTATTATATGATGGGATTTGAAATCGACATGTTCACTCCGATTTTCGTAATGAGTCGCATCACCGGATGGTCGGCCCATATAATGGAACAGCGGGCCGACAACAAGTTAATTCGCCCATTGAGTGAATACATCGGAAGCCCGGAGCGGGAAATTAAATGAAAGGTGTTATCACTTTCGTGAAAACACAACCTGGTTGATACCGGGTTTTTTATTGCCCGGATTTTTTTATTTTTTTAAAAGGATTCTTCAAAAATTCCGGTCTGGGAATTCACAGACTTATAGTCTGTATCAATAAAATTTGTTTCGATCAACGCCCTCCGGAGACCAATGAAATGAATATTTTATCGGTTAAAAATCTTAAATATTTAATATTTCCAAAAAAAATAACTTTGCTGTCCTATATTATAACTAACTATAAATCAGAAATATTGATCCTCAACTGGGTTACAATATTTCGACGAAAGTCAAAATAGGTTCGACAAACTATTGACAAGTGAAAAAAAGTGCCGCATCTTTGCTCAAATTAATAACAACTCAAATCAACGCTATGAAAAATTTTTTACAATCTGCTCTTGCCCTCAGCATGTCCGGATTCATGACAGTAGGCGTGGTAAATGCGCAACAATCAGAACCATGTTATCCAACAGAAGTATTGGAATTCAACCAGGGTCTCAAAACAAATGGGAATGCAGTTGAAGCCAATCGTTCTGATTCCACGCAAGCCCTTGGACAACCAGATGCCAGCAATGCTGCCGGTGGATTTGTATCGCTGGGCGTGAATGGTTCATTAACTTTGGCATTCAACAACCAGGTTCTTGACTTGCCAGGTACTGATTTGTTGGTGTACGAAACTTCTTTTTCAGGAAACAATTGCGGAAACAATGATGACGAATCTGCGCTGATCGAACTATCGAATGGCGGAGCGTTTATTTCAGTGGGTATCTTTTGTCGCGATGGCGAAATTGATATCGCTGACTCAGGTCTTCCTTTCATCACAGCGATCCGCATCACGAGCACCAACACGAATACGTCGGATGGTTATGATGTGGATGGTGTGGTTGCGATCAACGGCTGCACACCGCCTTTCATTGAAGAAGGATGTTTTGCCAGCGAAGTACTGTCTTACATTCCCGGATTGAAAGACAATGGCCAACCCATCACGGATGCAAACAGACTTGATCCAACCAAAGCCCTTGGAGAGCCTCAATTGGACAACACCTTCAACTTTGTATCCCTTGGTTACGAAGGAGAATTGATCCTTGGATTTTCAGGTGTAGCTTTGAATGGCCCCGGCGATGATATTCGTGTAGCCGAAACAACTTTCGGAAACACCAATTTCTCAAACTATCCGGAATCTGCCGAAGTTTTGGTAACACAGGATGGTGTAAATTACTTCTCAGTAGGTTCACTGACTACCAATGAATACAAAGCTTTTGATATCGATGCGGCTGGTCAGGGATTCACTTATATCACTGCTGTTAAAATTGTAGACACAACGCCTGAAGGTTCTGTATCAGAGGACGCATTTGACGTTGATGGTGTTGAGGCATTGAATGGTTGTGGTAACATTCCATTTATTGAAACCGGCGAATGCGGTGCAACTCAGG
>JBBSDD010000463.1:0-2959 GCA_038249755.1 Flavobacteriales bacterium
CATCTTACTCATGGGACGTAAACGTGTGTGCACATGAAATAGGTCACAACCTCTCCTCTCCACACACCCACGCCTGTGCCTGGAATGGGAACAACACGGCCATAGACGGATGCGGACCAGCAGCCGGCTATTCTGAAGGATGCAGCGCCTCAGTACCTTCAGGAGGTGGAACCGTAATGAGTTATTGCCACCTATTAGGAACAGGTATGAATTTCAACCTTGGATTTGGACCACAACCCACAACACGCATGACCAACTACATCAACTCAAGAACTTGCCTGGGCACCAATTGCTCAGGGATTACGGCCCCCGTATGCGATGAGGAAGAATTGGTGTTGAACATCATTACGGATAATTATCCCGGGGAAACTACTTGGGACGTGCGTGATGAGCAAAACAATGTGATGGCTTCAGGCGGCAATTATCAAGGTGCAGGCTCCGGTGCATCGATCACAGAATACATTTGTGTCACAGCAGGCTGTTACACTTTCACGATGTACGACAGTTATGGCGATGGAATTTGCTGCGCTTTTGGCAATGGCAGTTACAATCTCACATCTGGAGGAATTACACTTGTTTCGGGTGGCGCCTTCTTGTCATCGGTAACCACTGCCTTTTGCGCGGGAGAAATCACGCCATCTGTTTGTGATATCATCGATTTCAATAGTTTTTCTATCAACACATATGGTGGGAATCGGGATATCGGCACCTTTCAGATTTTGGATGGTGGTGCAACAATCTTTTTGCAAAACAACGCCTTAAAATCGATAAACCTCAACTACACGATAACTCCGAATACGGTGTTGGAATTCAAATTCAGAAGCACCAGTCAGGCGCAAGTGCACGGCATTGGTTTCAATAGCAACAGCAATCTGGTTTTGAACAAAATCTTCAAAGTACACGGAACCCTCAACAACAATCAGATTATTAATGACTACGATTTCTATTTTGGAAGCAGTTATCTCACCTTCGTGATCGAGGTAGGTGCCTATTATTCCGGCAGCAACCTGTCAAAATTATTCTTTGTAACCGGGAATGCTGTAGGTGCTGCCGCAGGAAACAGTTATTATAAGGACGTCAAAGTATACGAACTTGGCGCGTGCACAGCAGGCGGTAATGTGGCACTGGCTTCCGCTGAATTGGCGCAAATCAACCATCGCAATAATTTTGCAGTATTCCCAAATCCGGCTACAACCGAAGTTCAAATTCGTTCATTGGGATTGGTGCCCGTTGAATCTGTCAGATTGTTTTCCGCCACGGGTGTGATGATACAATCACAGACAGTAAACAACACATTGGTAAATCTGGATCTGTCTGGAATTGCCACAGGCGTTTATATTTTGGAATGGATCGACACAGATGGAAATCAATTTCGCGAAAAGCTGGTAAAAGCTAACTAATGCGTTTATTTTTTGCAGAAAAGCCACTTTTCGGGAAATCGAAAAGTGGCTTTTTTTTGTTTGAATTTCTTATCGGGAATCTTTAATGCACCAGCACTTTTCCTTCCATTTCTTTTGGAATTTCGATTTCCATCAGGGATAAAAGCGTCGGTGCCACATCGCAGAGGCTGCCATTGATCATTTTTCCTCTTATTTCCTTCTGTATCAGAATGCATGGAACGGGATACATGCTGTGATTCGTATTGGGAGATCCATCATCGTTGACCATATAATCAGCGTTGCCGTGGTCGGCGATAATGATCACACTGAAATCTTTTTCCAGGGCTTTTTCTACCACCTCGCGGGCACATTGGTCGACCACCTCACAGGCGCGCATCGCGGCCTTGAAGTCTCCAGTATGCGCCACCATATCGGCATTGGCAAAGTTGAGACACACAAAGTCAACCTCCTGTGTATCCAAATAAGCCACCAATTGGTCCTTTACTTTGAAAGCACTCATTTCGGGTTTTAAGTCATAGGTCGCAACATCGCGCGGCGAAGGCACCACGATGCGGTCTTCACCTTCGAAAGCTTCTTCGCGCCCATTGTTAAAGAAATAAGTGACGTGGGGATATTTCTCCGTTTCGGCGATGCGGAGCTGCCGCAAACCGCGGTTGGCCAGTACTTCTCCCATGGTATTTTTGGCACCACTGCTGTCAAAAACTTCAAAGATATTTTGAAATTCCCTGTCGTATGATTTGAAGGTGATGTAATGCAAAGGGATTGTCTGAATGTCAACTTCGGGATGGTTTTTTTGCGTAAGCGCCTCTGTAAGCTGACGCCCGCGATCGCCGCGAAAGTTTGTATAAATCACCACATCGCCTTTCTGTATCGTAGCGAGAGGCACTCCTTTTTCATCAACGTGTATAATGGGCTTGATAAACTCGTCGGTTTCACCGGCTTCATAACGTTTTTTGAGTGTGCTTTCCAAATCGCGGGATGATTCACCCCGACCATTTACAAGCGCGTGATAGGCGAGAGCTGTCCGCTCCCAGCGTGTATCGCGGTCCATGGCATAGTAGCGGCCGGTGACGGAAGCTATTTGCCCCAATGAATTTTTCAAATGTTCCTGGAGCACTTTCAAAAAGGTCAATCCACTTTTTGGATCAGTATCTCTTCCGTCAGTAAACATATGCACAGCCACATTCGAAAAATCATTTTCTTTAAAAACATCGGTAAGAGCCAAAGTATGACGAATATGGCTGTGAACGCCCCCATCAGATACAAGTCCAATGAGATGAATTTTTTTATAATTGCGTTTTGCATAAGCAATCGCTTCGACCAAAACAGGATTGTTGTTGAGTTCTTTTCGATCGCAGGCCCTGTTGATTTTTAGCAAGTCCTGGTATATCACCCTGCCAGCACCGATATTCATGTGTCCAACTTCTGAGTTTCCCATTTGTCCTTCGGGCAAACCAACAAATTCGCCAAATGTATGGAGGGTACTGTTGGGTCTGGTTTTCATCATTTCATCTATGAAGGGGGTGTTCGCGCGTTCCACGGCCGATCTTTCAGGATCG
>JBBSDD010000464.1:0-2949 GCA_038249755.1 Flavobacteriales bacterium
ATCAAGTCCTGCATAATAATTTTCATTTCGAAATTCCGGAATCATTTCCTGATCGACAATCAAAAAAGCGGTGGCATCCGGGATGGCACCCTCCAGTCCCCGACCAGTAGCAATAAATGCCTTTCGATCTCCGGCGCTACCCGTAGGTTTTACAAGAATAACGATTCCATTGTCGAAGTCCTTTTGGCCCACTCCCCATCGTTTTCCAATCTCATAAGCGGTCATTGCTGCATCGCCGGCGCAAAGTTCGGCAATGGTAACGATCACGACCTGATTGCTGGTTTGTTCGTTTAGTTTGAGCAACTTTGCCTCCAGTGCATTTTCTTCTGCATCCGTGAGAATGTTTACTACGTCCACCACAAGCCGATTGGGTTTTGGTGGATAACAGTCTTCGTTTTGCGCGAAAGCAGCCTGATAGAAAATACACGAGAGCGCCAATATGGCTACTTTGATTTTAATCATTGGGTTTTGATTTCTTTCCAAACGAAATTTCGTTGCTAAGTTCATTTGGATTGTTCGAGCCTTTCGGGAAATGCGATTTTAATTGCTCGCCTGCCATCACGATTCCTTCGCTTAGCGCTGTAGCGTAATTTCCATTTTTGAATTCCGAAATCAAATGATCTTTGACGTGGTCCCAGAAATTTTCGGGGACTTTGGCATTGATTCCTGCATCGCCAATGATGGCAAGTTTATGGTCTTCGTAGGATACATAAAACAATACGCCGCTTCGCTCAGCCGTTTTGTGCATACCAAGTTTTTCAAAAATGAAAGCCGCACGATCAAGCACATCTTCTTTGCATCGTTGCTCAAGATGTAAACGGATTTCTCCATTTGTTTCGCGCTCAGCCTGACTGATCGCATCAGTAATTTGTTTTTTCTGAGCTTCAGTAAGAAAGTTTTCTGCCATCTTAGAATTGTACTTGTGGGGCATTTTCCGTGCCTTCAACTGATTCAAAATAGCCTTTTTGCTCAAAGTCAAACATCCCGGCAATCAGATTTCTTGGGAATTTCCGGATGTACGTATTGTAATCGCCTACGGAAGTATTGAAGTTATCACGGGCCACGCTGATTCTGTTTTCGGTACCTTCCAATTGCGCCTGAAGTTGACTGAATTGCTGTGAAGCTTTCAGGTCGGGATAACGTTCCACACTTACGAGCAGTCGCGACAAAGCACCGCTTAGTTGCTGTTGCGCGGCTTGAAATTTTGCTATTGCTTCCGGACTCAAATCATCCGCATTCACCTGCACGCTTGTGGCCTTGGCGCGTGCTTCAACAACGGCCGTGAGCGTTTCCTGTTCGAAATCAGCGTATCCTTTTACGGTATTTACCAAATTGGGAATAAGATCGCTTCTTCGTTGATATTGGGTTTCCACTGTGGCCCATGACTTGGCAATCGTTTCATCTTTTTCTACTATGCTGTTGTAACCGCACGAACTTAAGGTGATGGCACCGAGTAGGATAATTAGTAGTCTTTTCATTTTTGTTTTTCTAATTTTTGATTGCTCAAATTAATTGATTAATTCAATGCTTCTGCGAATAAACCGACTCATGGCTTCGCCTTTTAGCATATTTTGCGAAAGCAAGGCGAGGTCAACTGTCTGGCTCAAAAGATCCTTTTTACGCGTTTCATCTTTTTCGCTGGCTATTTGTCCAATCAGCGGGTGATTCGAATTGACCACAAGGTTGTACATTTCAGGAAACGAACCAAACATATTTCCACCACCGGTCATTTGCTGTTCCTTCATGCGTCGCATAAATTCACTTTGTGTGATGATCATCGGTTGGTCTTTTTCGCTCATGGACTCAAACTGTACCGTGAATTTTGCTTTTTCCACAGCACCCTCGATGAAGGGCTTCAGAGCTGTTTGCTCTTCCTCCGATAATTTGGATGGAAGGTTTTCTTCTTTGGAAATAAGCTTATCGATGGTATCGGCATCCACGCGAGCGAAGCTGATTCCGCTTAGTTTTTGCTCCAGTTTGCTCACCACGTGGCTCGTGAGCGGACTGTCCAAAATAATCACATCGTAATTGCGGTTTTGGGCCGTCTCAATAAAGCTGTGTTGCAGTTTTTCATCACTTGCGTAAAGCAAAATTGTTTTTTGGTCTTTATCTGTTTGAGAATCTTTCACTTTCTCCTTGTATTCTTCGAGCGTGTGAAATGATCCATCTACCGACCGAACGAGGTAGAATTTTTCTGCCTTATCGTAGAATTTGTCATCAGTGAGCATTCCGAACTCAACGAAAAGCTTGATGTCTTCCCATTTTTTCTCAAAATCAGCACGGTCATTTTTGAACATGCTATGCATCTTGTCGGCCACCTTTTTGGTGATGTGCGAGGAGATCTTTTTTACATTCCCGTCTTCCTGCAAATACGATCTTGAGACATTCAATGGAATGTCGGGAGAGTCGATCACACCGTGAAGCATGGTCAGAAATTCAGGAACGATATTTTCTACATTGTCGGTGATAAAAACCTGATTCGAATAAAGGCTGATCTTGTTCTTTTGCATTTCAAAGTTGTTTTTCAACTTTGGAAAATACATGATACCTGTGAGGTTAAAAGGGAAGTCGACATTCAGGTGGATGTGAAACAATGGTTCCTCAAAACTCATCGGGTAGAGCTCACGGTAAAAACTTTTGTAATCGGCATCGGTCAGATCTACCGGCGCTTTTGTCCATGCCGGATTCGTATTGTTGATGATGACATCCTCAACGATTTTGGTCTCTTTCCCGCCTTCAACTACTTTCCCTTCTGCATCTTTTTCTTTCTCAACGCGTTCTGAGGTTCCAAACTTAATTGGCACGGGGAGAAATTTACAATATTTATTCAGGATGGTTCTCAACCGGCCTTCTTCCAAAAACTCCAAAGAATCTTCGGCAATATGGAGAACGATATCTGTTCCCTTGTTTTTCTTTTTTGTTTCCTCCATCGTGTAATTGGGGCTGCCA
>JBBSDD010000465.1:0-2949 GCA_038249755.1 Flavobacteriales bacterium
ATCAGTAACTTGCTGCTGGTAGATCCTAAATCAGGAAAAGGTGAAAGAATCGGTCACAAGCAAAATACCGATGGCAAGTCGGTAAGATATTTTAAGAAATCTGGTCAGGAGGTTTAAGTTATGTATACGCCTAGGTTAAAAACAAAGTATAAAGAAGAAGTCATACCGGCACTCGCCAAAGAGTTCGGATACAAATCTTCTATGGAAATTCCGAGATTGGAAAAAATCTGCATCAACCAGGGAGTTGGTGATGCCGTGGCCGACAAAAAACTTGTCGATCAGGCTGTTACAGAAATGACCTCAATCGCGGGCCAAAAAGCCATTCCTACATATTCGAAGAAGGATATTTCTAACTTCAAACTTCGAAAAGGAATGCCTATTGGTGCCAGGGTTACCCTGCGCGGAGACCGCATGTACGAATTCCTTGACCGCCTTATTTCAGTGGCATTGCCGCGAACCAGGGATTTTCGCGGAGTGAAAGCAAGTGGTTTTGATGGACGGGGAAATTTCACCATGGGTGTGAAAGAGCAAATCATTTTTCCGGAGATCAATATTGAAAAAATTAACAACATCAATGGGATGGATATCACTTTCGTAACCAATGCCAACAGCGATGAAGAAGCGCAGGCATTGTTGAAAGAATTTGGATTTCCTTTCACCAAGAAATAAGTAGACAAGATGGCAAAAGAATCAATGAAAGCCCGTCAGCGAAAACGCATCAAGATGCATGCAAAATATGCTGACAAACGCGCCGCTTTGAAAGCTGCAGGAGATTGGGAAGGCTTGCAAAAACTCCCGAAGAATTCATCCAAAGTGCGTTTGCACAACCGATGTCTCTTAACTGGAAGACCGCGCGGATACATGCGTCAGTTTGGTATCTCTCGTGTTACCTTTCGTGAAATGGCTCTGGATGGAAAAATTCCAGGCGTGAAAAAGGCCAGTTGGTAATAACAGGATAAAAAAAAGACTATGTACTCCGATCCAATTTCAGATTATTTAACCCGCGTGCGAAATGCCATCATGGCTAGAAAACGCATCGTGGAAATTCCCGCCTCCAATATCAAAAAAGAAATCACAAAGATATTGATGGAAAAAGGGTATATTCTCAATTACAAATTTGAGGAAAATGATGTTCAGGGAAGTATTAAAATTGCCCTGAAATATCATCCGGTGACCAAAATCTCTGCGATCAAAAAGCTCGAAAGAGCTTCGAGCCCAGGTTTGCGGTACTACCGTGGCGCAAAAGAAATGCCAAGGGTATTGAATGGTTTGGGTGTATCAATTGTTTCGACTTCACAAGGTCTGATGACGGATAAAGAGGCCCGGGTTAAAAATGTAGGTGGAGAAGTGATCTGCTACGTTTACTAATTAAGTTAACAAGAAAGAAATGTCACGAATAGGAAAAAATCCGGTTGCAATACCAAGTGGTGTCACCATTACAGTGGATGACGCGGTGGTAACTGTAAAAGGAAAAAGAGGAGAACTTACCCAAAAAATTCACCCAAACGTTGTTTGTGTTGTGGAAGATGGGCAGTTGACCCTTAAACGCACGAATGAGGATAAAATGTCTAAATCAATGCATGGTCTTTACCGCTCATTGATTAATAACATGGTAATTGGTGTCAGCACTGGTTTTGTTATTAAACAGGAGTTGGTAGGAGTAGGTTACCGGGCCAAAACGACCGGACAGCTCCTGGAGCTTTCTTTGGGTTATTCACATCCGATTATTCTCGAGCTGCCTTCTGAAGTGAAGGTGATTGCAGAACAGGCCAAAGGTCAAAACCCCATTATTACAATGGAATCGCATGACAAGCAGTTGATCGGTCAGGTAGCGGCTAAAATCCGTTCTTTCAGAAAGCCTGAGCCTTACAAAGGAAAAGGTATCAAGTTTGTCGGTGAACAATTAAGAAGAAAAGCTGGTAAATCAGCAGGTAAATAATAGCCATCATGGGACAAAATAAACTCGAAAGAAGGGCCAGGATCAAACGAAGCATCCGGAAAAACATTTCCGGTTCGGCTGAGCGACCACGTCTTTCTGTGTACAGAAGCAATACGCAACTCTATGCACAAATTATAGACGATGTATCAGGAAAAACATTGGCATCTTCAGGTTCTCTCAAGGTAGAGGGTGCTCAAAAAATTACCAAAGTAGAGCAGGCCAAAATGGTTGGTAAGGCCCTTGCTGAAAAAGCAAAAGAGGCTGGTATTACGGAAGTCGTATTCGACCGCAATGGCTACCTGTATCACGGTCGTGTAAAATCATTTGCTGAATCAGCACGCGAAGGCGGACTTAAATTTTAATTATCATGTCAAAAGCAAATATAAAACGCGTTAAGTCCAGCGATATCGAATTGAAGGACAAGCTTGTGGCGATCAACCGTGTTACGAAAGTTACCAAAGGTGGACGTACATTCAGCTTTTCTGCCATTGTCGTTGTTGGAAATGAGAATGGTGTAGTCGGTCACGGATTGGGTAAAGCCAAAGAGGTCACCAGCGCCATTGCGAAGGGTATCGATGATGCCAAAAAGAATTTGATGAAAGTTCCAATTGTGAATGGATCTGTACCACATAGTCAATATGGTAAATATTCAGGAGCCAAGGTTTTGTTGAAACCAGCTTCAAATGGTACCGGTGTTATTGCCGGTGGTGCGATGCGAGCTGTCTTGGAGAGTGTTGGTATTAAGGATGTTCTTGCGAAATCGCAGGGCTCTTCAAATCCACACAACGTTGTAAAAGCAACACTTGACGCGCTTACTCAATTGCGCGATGCGCGAACTGTGGCCCAGCAACGTGGAATTAAAATGAGCCGTGTTTTTAACGGATAAATTTAAAAGACGGATAAGTCATGGCAAAGCAAATTATTGTAACGCAAATTAAAAGTGCGATCAAAAAACCAAAGATTCAAAAGGCGACTCTTGTAGCCCTTGGTTGTAAAAAATTGAATCGACC
>JBBSDD010000466.1:0-2929 GCA_038249755.1 Flavobacteriales bacterium
ACATATCCTAACCTTATTGATTATCCGGTGGGGATGACCAACGAAATTGTATCTGTCCTTCAAACAGCTCAGCAGCCATATAATTGGAATGTGGATGATTTCCAGCGACCTCCCAAGGAGCGTTTGGTGATCTACGAACTTCTGGTGCGCGACTTCACCGCTTTGCATACGTATCAGTCACTCATTGACACGCTTGATTACCTCGATGATTTGGGCATCAATGTCGTCCAACTCATGCCCATTCAGGAATTTGAAGGCAATGAAAGTTGGGGTTACAATCCTTCGTTTTTCTTCGCGGTTGACAAATATTACGGGCCGGCAGATGATTTCAAAGCATTTGTCGATGAATGTCATGCGCGCGGAATTGCGGTGATCATCGACATTGTATTCAACCATTCATTTGGCCAAAATCCCCAGGTGCGGATGTATTCTGAAAATGGTGCGGCGGGACCGCCCACAGCAGAAAATCCCTGGCTTAATGTACAGGCGCAACACCCATTCAATGTGGGGTATGATTATGACCACAGCTCCGTTCATACCCAACAATTCATGGAACGCAACCTGCGTCACTGGGTGGAGAATTTCAAAATTGATGGATTTCGATTTGACCTGAGCAAAGGCTTTACGCAAAATTTCACCAGTAATGTCGGTGCCTGGAATCAATACGATCAGTCGCGGGTTGACAATTGGATCCGTATTCGAAATGAAGTGTACAACTACGACGATCAGGTATACCTCATTTTGGAACACCTTGGCGACAATCCCGAAGAAACAGTTTTGGCCAACAACGGTTTTATGCTGTGGGGCAATATCAACCACGAATACAATGAAGCCACCATGGGTTACAACAGCAACCTGAACTGGGCCAATTACCAGTCGCGTGGTTGGAACAATCCCAACCTGGTAAGTTATGCAGAGAGTCATGACGAAGAGCGATTGATGTATAAAAATCTTTTGTTTGGCAATTCCAGCAATTCTGCGCACGACGCGAAGGACCTGGAAGTGGCCTTGTCACGCATGGAAACGGCTGCCGCTTTTAATATTCCCTTGCCCGGCCCCAAAATGATCTGGCAATTCGGCGAACTCGGTTATGATTACAGCATCAACCACTGTCCTGACGGCACAGTGAATGAAAATTGCAGAACATCAAACAAACCCATCCGTTGGGATTATTACGATGTGGCTGAGCGCCAAAGGCTTTACAAAGTATACGCTGCGCTGAATAAACTGAAAACGGAAAATGATGCCTTTTCATCCACCAATTACAATTGGGATGTAGCCGGTCAAGGCAAAAGACTGATTATCGAACACCTTTCCATGGATGTGGTCATCATTGGCAACTTTGGTGTAAACGCAATCTCTATGATTCCAGGATTTACGCAAACCGGAACCTGGTATGATTATTTTGCCGGTGCATCCATCATTGAAGACAATCTGAGCAATGCATTTTTATTACAGCCTGGAGAGTATCGGGTTTATACCACTGTGGAATTGGAAACGCCAGATATTTCGGTAGGATTGGAAGAAATCGCTTTTGAAGGTGGATCCTTTTTGGGAACTTACCCCAATCCTTTTTCTGATTTTACCCAGATTTCCTATCAACTCGATTCACCCCAAAAGACCACAGTCCGGGTATTGGATATGCAGGGTCGGGTGGTTGGTGAGTTATTCAGCGGGAATCAAACTGCAGGTCAACATATGATTACCTGGTCAGCAAATGCTAATTCCCGAACGAATCTCTCCAATGGAATTTATCTGATTCAACTCGTAACTGATTCGGGTGTTGCTACTTCAAAAGTTGTTTATCAGCGCTAATTAGCGAGGGTAAATTTATTTTTAACAAAGTGATAGTGTTTATTTAACACCAAAGGAAAAATATTATATTTATCCCAACCATTTTTTAACCGTCCAGAGAACATGATGAAGACTTACACCAAACACCTTTGGGTGTTCACGACCCTGATGCTGGCATCGGTTTTGGCTTTCGGCCAAAGTATTACAGGCGTTGTAAATGACGAAAACGGAGTACCGATGCCAGGTGTTACCGTTCGGATTGAAGGTACTACGAAAGGTGCGGCCACCGACCTTGATGGGAAATACACCATCAGCGATATCGGAGCCGGCGAAAAAACACTGGTTTTTTCATTTATTGGTTACAAGCAGTACAAACAAGTGGTCAATGTGCCACCAACCGGATCGGTGACTGCAAACCGGAATATGGAAACAGATGCTTCTGTATTATCCGAATATGTCGTGGTAGGCTATGGTGTCCAAAGGGCAAGGGAAGTTACTGGTTCTATTTCTCAGGTTACAAGCAAGGACATTACAGACATTCCCGCCCCAAGTTTTGAGGCGGCTCTTCAGGGAAAGGCAGCTGGTGTGCAGGTGACGCAGGGGAGTGGATTGGCGGGCTCTGCATCTGTAGTTCGTGTAAGAGGAATTGCTTCAATTTCTGCCGCAGGTGACCCTTTGTATGTAGTCGATGGTATTCCAATTACGCAGGATTATTTCATGAATGGAGACCGCGGGGCAATGAATAACAACCCGCTTGCCACCATCAATCCAAATGACATTGCAAGCATTGAAATACTGAAAGATGCCGCCGCTACAGGTATATATGGTTCGCGTGGTTCCAATGGGGTAATTCTGATTACCACCAAGCTCGGATCGAAAAAGGGCTGGTCATTCAACCTCGGGACCCGTCACGGGATATCGCTTCCTACCCGACTTCCTGATATGATGAATTCTGATCAATGGTTGCAGATGTATCAGGAAGCCTGGGAAAATGACGGCGGTGTTGGTTTCGCTCCATTGCCCTCCGGAATCAGTTGGGAAGATGCACGCAATACGGATACGGATTGGATAGATGAAACCACAAACGTCGGTTTCAAACAGGCTTATAATTTCTCAACCCACTACGGAACTAACA
>JBBSDD010000467.1:0-2927 GCA_038249755.1 Flavobacteriales bacterium
CCGTATTCCGTTTCCGCAGCCCTCCTTTCTCTTTTGGTTTGCCTACTTTCACCCATTACCGTTAGGTCGCATACGAATCTGGACTCCCTTTATTCCATTTGGCAGGACAAAACTCAGCCCGATTCCACGAGAGTGGCTGCTTTCAGCAAATATATCTCGAAGGGCTTTCTTTTTTCCAGGCCTGACTCTGCAGGCTTGCTGGCGGGAGAGCTGGTGCAATTCGGTATAAATAAAAACTACCCGAAAGCCTGTGCTGCGGGATACAACACGCAGGGCATCTCATGGAGCATAAGAGGTGATTATCCCAAAGCCCATGAATTTTACAACCTAAGTTTAGATGTCTATGAAGCATTAGGCGATCAAAAGGCTACAGCCAATGTTCTAAATAACATTGGGATCATTTATTTAAATCAGGGTGATTATCCCAAAGCCCTGGAAATTTACCACCAATGCCTTGATATCTGTGAACAAATTGGTGATCAGGATGGAATGGCTGATGTACTTAATAACTTAGGTCTTGTTCATTATGATCTGGGCGACTACTCCACAGCCAGGGAATATTATACCCGGATCCTCAAGATTTATGAAAAATCGGGCGATAAACGTGGATTGTCAGGCGTTCTGAATAATATAGGGCTCATTTACCATGATCAAGGCAAATACCCTATTGCCTTGGAATATTACACCCAAAGCCTTGCCATAGAAATACAATTGGGCGGTCAAAGGGGAATAGCCAATTCCTATTTAAATATTGGAGGAATTTACTCAGATTTGGGTTATTACATAAAAGCCATAGACAATTATGTAAAAAGCTTAAAAATCAATGAACAATTGGGCAATCTCCAGGGAATTGCGCAAGACCTCCTTCAAATCGGACTGACCTATCAGAAACAAAATGATTACCCAGAAGCTTTGGAATATTATAGCCGCTGTTTAAAGATATTCCAGGATCTTGGCAGCCAAAATGACATTGCTGGAACCCTTAAAAATATTGGATTTGTTTATGCTGAACAAGGTGATTTTTTCATGGCGCTGGCCTATTATGACCAAAGCCTGAATATCCATGAGAAGACAGGCGATCAAAAGGGGATTTCTGCTCTGCTCAACAATATTGGAATGATCTGCAATGAACAAGGCGATCGCACGAAAGCCCTGGATTATTTCAAACAAAGCCTTGATATACAGGAACAGTTGGGCAATCAAGCGGGTATTGCTGCTTCGCAAATAAACATTGGAAAGGTATACAGAAATATGAACAATCATCCGAAGTCCGTTGACTATTGCAAAAGGGGTTATGTCTCGGCTGTGAATCTTGGAATCCTTGAATCTCAGAAAAATGCTTGCGAATGCCTTTACGGCACATACAAGGCCATGGGTGCTGGAAATAAAGCATTGGAATACATGGAATTGTTCAATCTATTAAAGGATTCTCTCCAGGTTGAGGCAACCACGAAAGCGCTCCAGCACATGGAGTTCCAAAAAGTGATCTTGCAAGATAGCATTGCCAAGGCCGAAGAAGCACGCATGGCGCAGGTAGCGCTTAATGATGAAGTGCGAAAACAAAAGCACACAAGAAACATTGGACTTGGCATGGGTGGATTATTTGTATTGCTGACTGGAGGACTCTTTGGCAGAATCCGCTACGCGCGCAAATCGCGTGCAATATTGCAAGTCGAAAAAGACCGCTCCGAGCACTTGTTGCTCAACATTCTTCCGGCAGAGATAGCGGCAGAGCTCAAGCAAAAAGGCCGGGCCGATGCACGTGATTTTGAGACAGTCAGCATTCTCTTCACCGATTTTATAGGTTTCACCGAACAAAGTTCCAAGCTCAGTGCCTCCGATTTAGTTAGAGAATTAAACCATTGTTTCGAAGGCTTTGACAACATTGCGGAGAAATACGGTATCGAGAAGATCAAAACCATTGGCGATTCATATATGGCCGCAGGTGGCCTGCCAATACCGACAGAAGGTTCACTGAAAAACACAGTACTGGCTGCCCTCGAAATGCAAGCACTCATTTCAAATCGCAAATCAAAAAACCATGCCGACGGTAAAATATTTTTCGAAATGCGGGTGGGCATCCATACCGGACCTGTCGTGGCGGGAATTGTGGGTGTAAAAAAATTCCAATATGACATTTGGGGGGATACCGTAAATACCGCGAGCCGCATGGAAAGCAACGGCGAAGTTGGGATGGTAAATATCAGTGAAGCGACTTATGAATTGCTGAAAAATGATCCTGATTTTTCTTTCAAAAGCCGTGGAAAGATCACCGTAAAGGGCAAAGGGGATATGGAGATGTATTTTGTGAAAGGGAAAAAGGGAGATGTTGGTCGACTTTAAAGTTTTCCGAAATAACATAATTAAGCAAATTGTAAATTTTAAACTTTCATTTAATGCGCTGAGTTCACCATGATATAATTCCAATTATGAAGTTCATTCGTTTATTCTATAGACGCGTTACCAAATAAATTTTCAGTACTTTTTGGCTGTTTGAGCCTTTCTCCCGCGTTGATTTTCATATTTTCAGATGGTTAGGTCAGAGATAAAAAAAGCCGCGCCCAATCCATGGCGCGGCTTCACCTTTTAATCAAAACCCTGAATTAAAATGAATAGCTCAAAACTGCTGATGCAAAAAATGGTGTTCCGGGTGTGAAGTGAATTTCTTCAACCGGTGCAGGCTCATCCTGGAGCCGCGATTCAGTTGCAAATTGGGTCTCATTCCAGTCTACATCAAAAAGATTTTGAATTTTGATACCGATATCCAGTCTGTCCCAACGTTTTCCGACATTGAAATCAATCACCGTGTAGCCAATGGCAACGATGGAATTGTCTTCATTGGCAGGGCGATCTTCGATATGTCGCACACGGAGCCCGCCATAAAATCCACTCGAATGTATGGCACTAAACCCACCCATGATCGTGAG
>JBBSDD010000468.1:0-2920 GCA_038249755.1 Flavobacteriales bacterium
CCTTTCGGATTCATACTGATCATTTCCCCTTTGCGAAGATTCACAGTTTCTATAGCTTTTCCAGAAACATCGTCGGGCAAGTCGATTCTCAACTCTTCTACAGGCTCACTCTTTACACCGTCGATCATTTTAAGAATAACCTGTGGCTGACCTATCTGAAGCTCATAGCCTTCACGGCGCATGGTTTCAATTAATACGGAGAGGTGTTAAACCCCTCTCCCAAATACATTAAAAGAATCACTCGCCCCGGTGGGTTCCACCCGAAGAGCCAGATTCTTTTCGAGTTCTTTTTCCAGCCTGTCCTTTATGTGTCGTGATGTAACAAACTTACCCTCCTGACCAAAAAATGGAGAATCATTGATGGTGAATACCATACTCATTGTTGGCTCATCAATTGATATGGGCGGCATGGCCTCCGGATTGTCGATATCTGATACCGTATCTCCAATCTCAAATCCTTCGAGGCCTACGATGGCGCAGATGTCTCCTGCGTCAACGCGCTCGACTTTTTTCTTGCCAAGCCCTTCAAATACATACAACTCTTTTATTTTCTCAACTGTCGATTTTCCATCCCGTTTAATAAGGGTAATGCGTTGATTAGTTTGTATGAAACCCCGCTTGATCCTTCCTATCGCTATTCGTCCTATGAATGAGGAATAATCGAGCGATGTAATTAGCATTTGCAAAGGCCCGACTTCTACTTTGGGTTCGGGAATGTGCGTAATGATGTCATCCATCAAAGGTGCAATAGAGTCTGTCGGTTTTCGCCAGTCATTGCTCATCCAATTATTTTTGGCAGAGCCATAAACCTCCGGGAAATTTAACTGATCCTCAGTTGCTCCCAGGCTAAACATCAGGTCGAAAACTGCCTCATGCACCTCTTCCGGTGTGCAATTCTCTTTGTCCACTTTGTTTACCACTACAATGGGTTTTAAACCCAGATGTATAGCTTTTTCAAGTACAAAACGGGTTTGTGGCATGGGACCTTCAAATGCATCCACAAGCAGCAGAACTCCATCGGCCATATTGAGAACCCTTTCAACTTCACCCCCAAAATCACTGTGACCAGGAGTATCTATGATATTGATTTTGTAATCCTTATACATCACAGATACGTTCTTAGCCAAAATGGTAATTCCCCTTTCACGCTCCAAATCGTTGTTGTCCATGATGAGCTCACCAGGTCGCTCATGGTCCCCAAAGACTTTTCCTAACATGATCATTTTGTCAACCAAGGTCGTTTTCCCGTGGTCAACGTGGGCAATTATGGCAATATTTCTGATTTTTTGCATGATTCGCTTTATGAAATGGCGCGCAAAGATACGCTTAATAATGATGGATATATCACAAAAAAAACCATCCTGACAGTTAGGTCAGGATGGTTTAAAAATTAAATAAAGTTGATCTATCTGTGAATCATTACTCTGTTAATCGCTACTTCATTTTTAGAAGTAAGTTTAACAATGTACAGTCCATGTGGAAGATTACTTCCGTCAAATTCAACCCTGTATTCCTGATTTCCATGCGCATTCTGGTGGAAAATAGTTTCTACCAGGACCCCATTCATATTATACACTTCGAGTGTAGTCAGCGCTTCTGCAGCTACATGAAAGCTAATATTTGTTGGACCAACTGTAGGATTTGGAGCTACCTGAACTTCGGAAAGTTGTTCGTTAGATATAACGAGGCCAGGCATTTCCACACAATTATGAATCGCAACCACACCGTCTACATCAAATGCATCAGGAGTTGTGGTCTCTTCATCATTGTTTACAATTCGCACATAATTGATGAAGTCAAAGGCACCAGCGTCAGAAATATCCACGAAACGGTTTGCTTTACAAATTGTCGATGCGAAGTAGAATGTCAATCCATCAACTGATACATAGATATCCGCGTATTCACGATAAGCAGCGCAACCAGGAGTTCCGAAAGAAGTCTCAACAACTTCGATGTCATCGCCAGCTTCATTGGGAACTCCACCGTTGAATCCAAGGGTCAATGATCCTTCGTATCCAAGTGTAACAAATACGAACTGATCTGTACGCTCTGGTTCACCCAATGCCTGGAGAGGATTCGTTCTGATCAGGTCGATAGGCGACCCGTTTGATTTTGTTCCTTGCACATATTCTACCAATTCAGAAGCGTAACAATCTCCTGTTTCGATTCCGGGAATAGAACCGCAACCATTTATAGCCTCAACACCGTCAACATCATATCCATCAGGCGTGGTAGTGCCAGCTGTGCTTGTGATCCTAATCTGGGTAACATAATTCAATCCGGCAGCTGCAATATCAACTTCGCCGTCGCGGCAAATCGTTGCTGCATAAAAGAAAGTCACACCATCTGAAGAAAGTTCAATGTCCGCTGATTCGTCGTCACCTTGCCCACAATTATTACCAGAAAAAGACGTTTCGTAAATTTTAATATCGTTGCCTGGAAGGTTAAAAACAGCGCCTTCAAACTGCAAAGTGATTGATCCTTCAACACCGAGGGATACAAATCCACCAACGGCGTTGCTTCTATCCGGCTCACCCAATGCTTGGTTTTCGTCAGAGCGATTTAAAGCAACTGCTTGACCATTGGTTTGTAAACCCTGATTAAATTCAACAACTTCAAAAGCAAAACAATCAGTGTCAATCCCTGGATCGGAACCAACACAACCGGATGCCAAGTCACCATTTCCAAAAGTAATACCAGCAGAAATTGTCGTAGCCAATACTTCACCTGAAGCTGGATCAATCAGGTTAAAAGATGAACTTCCGTCGTTCGAAACAATAAGCGTTCCGTCTGCCAGAGTTGCAGCACCATTGATATTTGGAAGGGATACTGAAAATGTAGAAACACCATCAGATAGGTTGCGGAAAGTATCGTCTATTCTGTTGATGATCCAAAGACTTCCGTCATTGGTAAACACCAA
>JBBSDD010000469.1:0-2916 GCA_038249755.1 Flavobacteriales bacterium
CGATAGCCTCTACGTGTCAGGGTCGGGGGAGTATATTATCACAGCTACCCAATCAAACGAATTTGGATGTACCGTAATCAGCACTGAGCAGATCGATATTGTAGATGTCAGCACGCCAGAAATAGAAATCAATTCCGAATTTTCCCTCATTTGTCCTGGTGACAGCGTAGAGTTAATTTCGGCTGCACCCGGCGAGATATCGTGGCAAGGACCTTCGGGCAATATCGGCACCGGAGAGAGCATATTTGTAAATGAGGCGGGATTGTATTTTGCTGAAGTGACATTTTATTCCGGATGTGCATTGGTGAGTAATACCATTCAAATCTCCGAATATGCTACGCCATTTCTGAGCGCTTCAAATGCCATATTGTGTCCGGGAGATTCGGTTATTATTAGTGTGATCAGCACGGCAGAAGGGTCAATAGAATGGCAGGCACCTCTTTCGGGAAATGATACACTTCAGGTGATCACAGAACCTGGGATTTACACAGCCATCGTCACAGGTTGTGGCATATCTTCCGAGATTTCGGTCACGGTAGAATTGAGCACTTCAGAATTGGAATTATCACTCCCGGATACGACGCCCACTTGCTTTGGTGACAGTATTCTGGTGTTGGCTACTGAAGGATTTGCTGCATATAGCTGGAGCCCTTTCGGGGAAGGAAGTTCCAATTACTATTTTACCTCCGCCAATATTCAGGCGCAAGCGATCGATACCAATGGTTGCACGCTGACTTCCAACCTGCTCTCCATTTCGTTCGAACTAGTTCCACCCGCTCCGGTGTTCGATTTTGACTTGGTCTGCGAAGGTGATTTTCAGGTGGTTTCAATTTTTCAGGATTTCGGAATATCCTGGTTGGATGGGCCTAATGGAATTGAAATCAGCTCAGAAGAGAATTTTGATGTGGGTCCTTTTTTCAATGATACGACACTCTATGCATTTCTGAGCTCGGAATTCTGTCAGGGACCGCTGGACTCGCTTTTTATTTCGCCGAAACCATTTCCGGAAGTACCGTTGGCAATTTCCAATGCACCTGTCTGCATCGGACAAAATATCATTTTTCAGGTTTTGAATGCCGGAGCAGGGGTAAATTATCGGTGGATGACCCCAACAGGAGCCACTTCCACCGGAGCTGAAATTTCTTTTCCGACAGGTAGCACGGACGACGAAGGAATATACAGCGTGACGGCCAGTTTATCAGGGTGTGAAATTGATCCTGTTGACTTGCAAGTGACCCTTTTTGTGCCGCGGCAGGTTTCATTGCCGCCGGACACGGCGCTTTGTTTGGGAGTGCCTTATTTCCTTCGTGCCGACACTATTTTTAATGCATATCTCTGGCAGGATGGCGCGAGCGATTCTGTTTATACTCCAACTTCATCTGGTACATTTACGCTCCTGGCTACAGATTTCAATGGCTGTGTAACCTTTGCCACCACCGATCTTTTTATCGTTGATTGCGATATCGTCATTCCCAATATTTTCACCCCCAATGGAGATGGACTGAATGACCAATGGGTAGTGGGTTCCGAATTGCCCTCTTATTTTCGAACAGAGATTTACAACCGGTGGGGCCAACTGGTATTTCAGTCAATCGATAATGGGGTGCATTGGGGCGGAATTCATTATTCCTCCGGAGAATTTTGTCCTGAAGGGGTGTACTTTTATGTGGTCGATGCAGCGAATTATTTCGGCACACAGTTTCAACAAACAGGGACAGTAACCCTTATCAGAGAGACTGGATTTTAACGCGCCGGATTAACCGCAACTGGTGGGTATAAGCCTTTTCTTCTTCATTGAATATTCCCTGGTGATCGACCTTATCAATCCGCACACTTCCACTGGCGTGAATAATACTTTCTTTGCTGAGGAGGATTCCGACATGAATAATCCGCCCTTCATCATTGTCAAAAAACACCAGATCTCCCGGCTCCGCGAGATCCAAAAAATCAACTGACTCTCCTTCAGACGCCTGTTGATTTGCATCACGCGGCATCGATATACCCGCGCAGTTGAAAACCACCTGCACGAAGCCTGAACAATCCATTCCGAAAATAGATTTTCCGCCCCAGAGGTAGGGGGCATGCAGCAATCTTTTGGCGTGACGCACGCGACTATCCAAATCGTGCCGGGCAATGCGCCCGTCGAATTGATAAATATGCTTATTGATAGTAAACGATCCTTCTGTATAACCCGGCAAAATTGCGCTGCACGGGATTGCAAACCTGTGACCATGGTCATCGGTTACAAATCCAATCCCGTCGCCGCATCGTTTTTGATCCTGGGCCGTCAATTTGTCAAAATCTTCTTTGGATAAAATACTGTGCATTTTTTTGTCAATCCAGCACTGGTATCCATCGAGTGGTTTTTCTATCAGGAGCCATTTTTTTTGAGCCTCCAGAATGTGGTAATGTTCACCGAAAATGAGTTGGGTGACCATCTCAGCTTTATCGCTTGGTTCCACCCTTGCGGGAATAAGCGCATAGATACAAATGCCGTATTTCATCCGCCAAAAGTAAATAATTTACCACAGGCCAAATAAAATGCCGCTTCAAAATGAAGCGGCTTTAAACCTTGATAAATGCCGGTTTTAACGCCAGTTTACGATTTCGTTGGCAAAGTATTCTCCGGCTTCGAGTTTCACCTTCACTTTTTTGAAAGTCTCAATGGTGTATTCCACATCTTCGAGTTTGTGAATGGCAGTTGGTATCAGGCGGAGCATGATCACGTCTTTGGGCACAACCGGATAGACGACGATGCTGCAAAATATGTTGTAATTCTCGCGCAAATCCATGGTAATATTTGTTGCTTCACCGAGCGTGCCTTGAAGGAACACTGGCGTGACAGCCGAATTGGTCGCACCGATGTTAAAGCCTGCCTGGCGCAATCCAGATTGCAAGGCCCGGGCAATTTTCCAG
>JBBSDD010000470.1:0-2905 GCA_038249755.1 Flavobacteriales bacterium
GGGCGGTGTTGGTATTTCAACATTGGTGGATGAAAAACATGGACTTATAAGTGTCAGGAAGGAAACAGAATTGCCACCTTAAAATTTGACCTTCGCCGAAATTATGCCGCGCATCCTTCGTATCATCAACCGCTTTAATCTGGGCGGGCCCACATACAACGCGGCCTACCTGACGCGATATTTGCCCGAGCGTTATGAGACCATGCTCGTGGGTGGGATGAAAGACGAAAGCGAAGACAGTTCGCAATTCATTGTGGAGAATCTCGGCATCACCCCCGTTATCATCCCCGAAATGCGCAGGGAAATCAATCCTTTGCAGGATTATGCCGCCTACCAAAGACTTAAAAAAATCATTGCTGATTTCAAACCAGATATCGTGCATACCCATGCTTCGAAGCCTGGGGCCCTCGGTCGCTGGGCAGCCCACAAAATGGGGGTTCCGGTGATTATACATACGTTTCACGGCCATATTTTTCATTCCTATTTCAACAGCACCACGACCCGTTTTTACAAGGGACTTGAGCAGAAACTGGCGAAGGTGAGCACCCGGATTATCGCCATCAGTGAACGCCAAAAGGAAGAATTGTCGGTGGAACACCAGATATGTCCGCCAGAAAAAGTTGCGGTCATTCCACTGGGGTTTGATCTTCAACGTTTTCAGGATGATATTGAAGAAAAGCGCATTGTCTTTCGCACGGAGTTTTCTTTGAGCGATTCAGAAGTGGCGATCGCGATTATTGGTCGGCTGGTACCGATCAAAAACCACGATTTGTTTTTGCGGTCGTTTAAATGGGTCCGCGACCACGCCAAATCGACCATCCGCGCTTTCATCGTGGGCGATGGGGAATCGCGGGGCCATCTTGAGCAGCTTTGCCGGGAACTCGATTTGAGCTACAGCAGCGACTCGGAGATGAAGGTGGATGTGTACTTCACCTCCTGGGTGAAAAATGTGGATTACGTCAATGCAGGGGCTGATATCATTGCCCTCACCTCTAAAAATGAAGGGACACCGGTGAGCCTGATAGAAGCCCAGGCCGGCAACAGGCCGATCATTTCCACAAGGGTAGGCGGCATAGAAAACGTCGTAATACCGAATGAAACCGCCCTTCTCAGCGAGCCTGAAGATGAGGAGCGCTTTCGCGAAAATCTCATGAGAATGACCGACGATGCTGTGATGCGCGCTGAATTCGAGCGGAAGGGCTGGGCGTTTGTAAAAGACAAATTTACCTACGAGCGCCTGGTAGCGGATGTCGCAAAACTATACGATTCGCTATTGCCATAATTTTAATACTTTCACGGGGCGTAAGGCACGAAAACATACTGCATGAGGTTAATACTTTTAGGGGGTTTTATCGCTTTGATTTTTGGAAGTTGTACAATCAACAAGGACATTCTGTTCAAGACTCCTCAGGAATACACTTACGATACTTTCCCCGATTCGGTAAGTCCATCTTCTGTGTTGACTCCCAACAACATTCTCACCTTTAGTTTTTTTACCGGAAACGGGCACATGCTTGTGGAACAAGGTCTGGGAAGCACCATGCTTGCTGAGGGTGGCGGTCAACAACAGCAAAACATGGCCATGCAGCGCAATATGATCACCTACCTGATCGACAGCGACGGCACCGCCAAACTACCTGTAATTGGCCGGGTGCACCTCGCCGGGCTTACCTTGCGCGAAGCAGAAAAAAAACTCGAGGAGCTGTATCTGCACTATTACAATGAACCTTTCGTTATCATGACAGTTCAAAACAACCGGGTGATTGTATCGCCAGGTGGTGGTGGAACAGCACAAGTTATTAACCTGATCAATAACAATACAACATTGCTCGAAGCACTCGCCATGGTAGGTGGAGTGGCCGATCGCGGCAATGCCAGCAAGGTAAAATTGATTCGCTATGACAAACAATTGATGAAACGCGCCGTGTATGAGATGGACCTTTCGACCATCGAAGGACTCGCATATGCCGATATCATCATTCAACCAAACGACATCATTTACGTGGAGCCGCTGCCGCTCATCGCGCGGGAGATTGTTACGGAAATTGCTCCTGTCGTCACGTTGCTTACCACCACGTTGCTTTTGATAACCATTCTCACGGTTAATTAAAACAGATGTATAACGAGGATATATCGAATCTCAATAGCAATTTTGAGAGTTACCGGGAGAGACTCACCAATTTCAGCAATGAATTTGAGCTCGGGCTTTTCCTGCACATCCTGCGAAAAAATCTTTTTCTCATTGCGATCATTATTGGCTTTGCCATTACAGGTTCGTATATCTATTTGCGCTACACAGCTTCTATGTACGAGGCCCGCACAATCATTCAGCTTAGCAATAGCGACAATGCCAAGCGCATACTTGATGTAACTCAATTTTCGGACGACAATACGCTTCTTGCTGAAATTGAGTTGATGAAATCGAAATTGCTCATCACCCGGATTGTCGGGAAATTACCATTGGCTGTCACCTATTTCGAAAAAGGAGAAATACTCACCGATCAGCGATATCCGGCTTCTTCGTTCGTGGTTGAAATTATTGAAATGGTCGACTCGTCAATTATGGACATTCCGATTTTTATAGAGTTTTATCCGGACAATACTTTTGAACTCAAGACCGGCGAGACAGTGATTGGTGAGCGGGAAAAAATTGGCCGCACGGCGCTAAACCGTTTTTTCACATACAAGATTCTGGTCATAGATTCAAACCATTTTACCAGGGTGGCGAATGGGGAAATCAAGTTTTATTTTGTTTTGAATAAGGCGGCTACGCTTGCAAATAAATTCAGCCGTCAACTTGGCATAAAAATCCTGAACAACACGGCGAAGACCATTGAGATCAGCCTGAAAGATCACAATCCGGGAATTGCGCGCGATTTTGTGGTGGCTCATGCGGTAGAATATA
>JBBSDD010000471.1:0-2902 GCA_038249755.1 Flavobacteriales bacterium
ACAGACAAAGTCCCACACGCGACTTCACCCCCAACTTGTGAAAGAGTCCGTCGCGATACCCGTCAACGCTTCGATGGCTCACGCACATTTTATCAGCAATTTCTTTGTACGTCAATTCGGTACAGGCATATCGGAGGAAATCGAGTTCCCGGTCATTGAGTTGATCAAACTGCGCTTCCATGTTTTCTTCTCCTGGGGCGGCAAGGGTGCTGATGAGGCGACTGGACACAAAGTCTGAATAATAAAATCCATCGGTGGCCACTCCATTGATGGCCTTTTCCAGTTCTGTGGCGGAGGCCCCTTTGAGCACATAACTCTTTGCGCCGGACCGAATCATTCTAATCAGGGAGAAGTCGTCGTCGAGCATGCTCAGGGCGATGACACCTGTGTTGGGACTAATTTCCCTCAGCCTGGCAGTGGCTTCAAAACCATTCATCACAGGCATATTGATGTCCATGAGTACGATATCGATGGTATTTTCTCTACAGTACTCCACCATCTCACGGCCATTTTCGCATTGAAACAAAACTGCGAAACCCAGGGAGTCGAGGATTTTTATGATGCCGTCACGTACGAGGCTGTGATCATCGGCAACGGCTATTCTAAGAGGGCTCAAAAGTTTGGTTATTGGTGAGCGGCAAGGTAATAGAAATGTTTGTACCCACGTTCTTTTGAGAAGAAATTTTTAGCTCGCCGCCAATAAGCCTTACCCGCCTGTCGAGATTGTCCAATCCCAGACCTTTCCGCTCCTTCCAGTTTGCGGGTAGGCCGCACCCATCGTCAGAAATCTCAATTTTTAAAACCTGTCCGGGAGAACTAATTGAAATGCGCAGGATTTCCGCTTTGGCATATTTGATGGCATTGCTGATTGCTTCCTGCACACATCGAAAAATGATGATTTCCGTATTTGAATCGAATAGCTTGGGAGGAAATGAGCCGTGCAGTTCGCATTTGATCTTGCGGGATGTATTGATCAGGTTGATTTCGTTCTTGAGTGTTTCGTTGATTCCCTGTCGGGAAATATACTGCCCGTTGAGCGTTTTGCTCAGGCTGCGCATATCGCGCAGCGCGCGGTCAAGCAGATCATCAGCGGCGATAAGTTGTGGCTGAAATTCGGGGTGTTTGAGCAGACTGAGTTGCATTTTAGCCACGATGATCGACTGACCGATATTGTCGTGAATTTCTTCGGAGATATGGCGCATTACTTGCTCGCTTATTTCGAGTTGTGATCGCAAGAGCTCTTCAGAGAATGCCTTTTTCTGGTTTTCCTGTTGCACTTTAAACTCGATTTGCCGTTTGCGGTAAGTAGCAAAAAAAGCAATAAAAAAAAATCCGAGCAGCAACATCATCGCCAACCCTGCTATGGTAAGATTTATAATCTGGTCATCACCGAGCTCCATGAACTTCTCTTTCTTTCAAATGAACAAAAATGCCCACCCAAAGAACCAAATAAAACATGATTACCAAAATATCATTAAAGTATTTAAGTCCGGGGATGGTACGGGGAAACAAGGAGGACACCATCCAATAAACAAAACTCAATAAAAAATAGAAGAAAAATCCGGTCACAATCCAGAATACGCCTTGTCGGGAAGGCCTTATTCGCTCAGGAATCTGAAGCATTTGAAGATAATAAAGCAGACAAAAACCAACAATGCCAATATTATACGTAACCAATATTTCAGAAACCGCTGCAATTTTATGTAAGTCAATATACAAAAACTGAAAAATAATTACGGCAAACAAAACACCAAAAAATATCCAAAGTTGTTTCTTTATCCTGATAATACTGATCAATTTATGAAAAATCATGAAAATGACGACATATGTTACGGGGATTGAAACGAGATACAACAACGCATTGGATCCAAAGTAGAGAGAAAATAAATGCGCGGTAATTTGAAGCAAACCGACACCCAATAAATAGATACCCAACAAAAAATAGGGCGGGGTAAACCACCTTTTTTGAATTAGGATAAACATCCCTGCTGACAGGGAAAGAAAATAGACAATATAAGATGTGATCAAATCCTTGTTCGTTCGTTATTGGGTCCAATTATCCCATACTTTTTGATGATTTGTAATTTGACTGCAATGCGCGGGACATGTCCGGATGTGATCGTAAATGTAATTTACATTAGAGGTGTTTGGGGGGAGAAAATAAAACTGCTGACTTTGACTATTTTCTGCGATGGCAACCAACAAAAGAGTGTCAGAACCATCATCATTTGTAGCCGGTAAAGCCGCAATTCCAATAAAAATAAAATTGGCCTGATTCACAGCAGCTTCTAAATTTCTGAATATTTCGGCCGGTACAACCAAATGTTGAATAGGTTTTAGTTGACCACTATCCTTCACTTTGAGTTTACCAAGGCTGTTTGCGATACCCGGATGTGGATTTCCTGCATTTTGATGGTAATTGAAGAAAAATCTTTTTGCCGTAACAGCGTCTATTTTTGAAAAGGGAGCGACTTGCGATCTGCTGCTTTCATTCAATTCATTTTCTGACATAGCTTTTTTGATTATGTGAGCAACGAATGTAATATTTTGATGAACCCAATTTCACAACACTTCTTTTTACCGTTAGTCTCCCAAATCGTATAGAGCTCAAGAACATAATTTTAATTGTTAACTCAGCCATCATTTTGGGTGAAAACACTGAAACAAGGGGAGAAAAACACGTGGATTTTTGGGTGATTATTTCGAGACATGTCATTACCCACATTTCTATATTGCACCCTGTTAAACCCAGCCGTTTTGAGACTGGATCGAAGAGAATTAAATTGAGATAGAGAAGATGAGCGTTTTAATTCCATTTGGCGGGAAATCTGAAAATTTCAAAATCCTTATACACATCGCAGATATCCAGGTAGGCCATTCATTCTATACTATTGGAACACAT
>JBBSDD010000472.1:0-2896 GCA_038249755.1 Flavobacteriales bacterium
ACGCGCTGCATCCCCTGGGCAGTATCTCCGCGCATTTTCTGCACCGTATTTCCTTCTGAATCTTTGATAATATAAAGCAAGTAAGGTTCGGTTTCACGGTCTTCGGCGCGCAGATCTTCAATAGGAGGATATATTTCATCCTTCCCGTCCTTGCGAAGCTGTTCAACTTGTTTTTTTCGCTTTTCCTTCAAGGTGGTAAGTTCGGCTCCTACATGCACTGTAAATATGGCCCCGTAGTCAGGGTTTGCTGCCGTAAAGTACTGTTCGCCCTGAAATCCCTTTCCGGCCATATCAATTCGGCTCTCCTCGATGTAGAGCAGGGCATCCTTTACGGGAAATATATGTGCGTCTTTTGCAATTAAATCTGAATTTAATTCACGAAGTGGGGAATAATCATCGAGCACATAAAAGCCGCGTCCGAAAGTGGCGAGCACCAAATCATTCTCACGGCGTTGTATTTCCATATCGCGCACGGCAATGGTTGGAAGTCCTGCTTTGAGCTGGGTCCATTCTGCGCCACCATCCGTGCTGAAAAATGCGCCAAACTCAGTGCCAACAAACAAGAGTTCGGCCTTGACATGATCTTGCGCGAAGCTGTAGGCCGAACCTCTTTCGGGAA
Organism: Flavobacteriales bacterium; assembly: GCA_038249755.1. GTDB lineage: Bacteria > Bacteroidota > Bacteroidia > Flavobacteriales_D > Cryomorphaceae > JBBQZU01. The sequence goes on from JBBSDD010000472.1 coordinate 620, forward strand.
GATTTCCCGAAATGCTGCTCCAAGATTTGCCACGGTTGGTGCTTTTAAGTACGTAGGGTTTAAAGTCGCCATTCTTGTGGTTATTAAAAATGGCATAGACCGTATTGGCATCATGACGGGAAGCCGCAATCATATTTACGTACGTGCGTTCAGGAACCCCCGGAAAGGCGGCGATTTTGGTCCAGGAATCACCCCCATTTTCTGATATCTGAATAAGTCCGTCGTCGCTGCCGGCGTAGAGCAACCCTTCAAGAAGTGGCGATTCATCAAAAGCCACAATGTTGCCATAGATAGACGTGCTTTGATTTTTTGCGACAGCATCAGGGCCCCATACTTTGCCCATTACTTTGAGCTGGTTTCGATCAATCTCCTGTGTGAGGTCTGGGCTTATGACCTGCCATGAATTGCCGCGGTCATCGCTGCGGAAGACTTTATTTGCTGCAAAGTACAGGCGCTTGTGGTCGTGTGGAGAAATGAGAAGTGGAGAATCCCAGTTCCAGCGATATGCTTTCTCTCCTTTGCCGGGTTGCGGCTGGATCGGCACCTGCTCACCGCTCTTTTTATCGTAACGCACCAGCCATCCATACTGCGCCTGACCGTAAACGATATCGGGATTTGTGGGGTCTATTTGCGGTTCGAAACCATCGCCTCCATTGGTGATAAACCAGTGCTCGTTGGTGATTCCGTTCCGACTCGTGGTGCGTGAAGGCCCGCCTTGGGTATTGTTGTCCTGTGTGCCACCATATACATTGTAGAAAGGTTCGGCATTGTCCAGAGCTACTTTGTAAAATTGCGTGATCGGCAGGTTTTGATAGTATTTCCAGTCGGCAGCAGAATTAAATGTTTCGTATAGTCCACCGTCACAGCCTACCAGCCAGTGGTCGTTGTGGTTGGGGTCAATCCACATGCAGTGGTTGTCGACGTGTTTACTCTTTTCGCCGGTTTTTTCCCAGGTCTTTCCGCCATCTTTGGTATGGTGAAGCCATGTGTCCATGCTGTACACCGTATTTACATCGGTCGGATGAGGGTAAAGTTCCTGGTAGTAGTTTCCGGAAGTCTGGTGATCGCCCTGTTTGGAAAAACTTTCTCCCCTGTTGTCAGATCGGTAGGTTCCGCCGTTTTCAGTAGCTGCGACCATGGCGTAAACTACGTCCGGGTTTGCTGGTGACACAGCGAGTGCTATTCTTCCTTTATCGTCTTTGGGAATCCCGTTTTCCAGTTTTTTCCAGGTTTTGCCGGCGTCGGTACTTTTGTAAATGGCACTTTCAGGACCCCCATCAATGTAGGTGAAAACGTGGCGGCGGCGCTGATGCGCTGCGGCATACAGTGTGTTCGGATCGCGGGGATCCATGTGAATTTCGTTGAAACCCGTATTTTCCGAAACGTCAAGTACGCGCTCCCAGGTATTTCCGCCATCAACAGTTTTATAGATACCCCGATCACCTCCCGGCGCCCACAGTGGGCCGTAGGCTGCGACGTATACTGTATTTTCATTTGTGGGGTGGATGGCAAACATTCCGATATGCTCGGAATTTTTCAAACCCATATTTTTCCAGGTTGTTCCACCGTCGGTGCTTTTGTATACACCATCGCCATAGGCTACACTTCGCTGGTTGTTGTTTTCGCCGGTGCCCACCCAAATGGTATTTGAGTTTGATGGAGCCAGGCTCACGCAGCCGATAGAGTATGATCCTTCTCCATCGAATACGGGCTCGAAGGTGGTGCCACCATTGGTGGTGCGCCACACGCCACCGGAAGCTACGCCGAGATAAAATACATAAGGCTTTTCAGGGTGCACTGCCAGGTCGGCAATACGGCCCGACATCAGTGCAGGGCCTATGTTTCGGAATTTGAGCGCATCGATGGCAGCGGCTTCAAATTTTGGTTTAGGAGCTTGGTCAGGGTTTTTCTTTTGCGCAAAGACGGTAGAAGTCAAAAGGCATAAAGCCACGACTGACATGAAATATTTCATAAAAATAAACTTACGTGAACAGGCGAAGATAATAGGAAGTTAAATAGACCAGATGAAAATTTGTGAAGAATGGGAGGGAAACGGAAATCTCATCTGCGAGTCGTGCAGGCTTCTCATAAAATGGACGTGGTGAAAGTAAAAAAATGGATTGATATTGCATGACAAATTCAAAGCGGAAGTGCGCTCTACGAGAGAGCAACTCATCTACTCACGAATATTTGTAGGGGGTTTTTCGTCAACTGTTATCTAAAGAATAGACGGTTTTCATTGTTATTTCAGTAATGAATATTACACTTAAAACTTCA
>JBBSDD010000473.1:0-2894 GCA_038249755.1 Flavobacteriales bacterium
TATCGGCGATGTCGTCCTGGGCCATGGCCATTGTGGTGATCATGACAAAAGGGGCAATCAGAATTAAATTTTTCATAGGAAGTTAGAGGGTGAGTCGTGCTGAGATTGAAAACATGCGCGGTAATCCAAAATAAACAGCAGTGGAATTTGCATCAAATGTCACAGTCGCCAGAGGCTGTCCAATCAGGTAATCTGTGGTGACGAGCGCAAGTCCCTCGTTGTTTTGTCCATCTGCCAGATACCGGACGTCGAAAAGGTTGTCGACTATTAAATTAAAGTCGAGATGAACTTTATCCCAATCAAAACGGTATCCGCCAAAAACGCTCACCAGTCCGTAGCCGGGCATTTTCCAGGATTGTTTACCCCTCCGGTCATCTTGTAGTTGAAGGGGGTCAAAATTGGAGTAGTGTCTGTCGAAATACGTGTAGCGTGTTTTGATGTATGCATTTTTCGCAAATTTGTACTCAAAGGCTCCGCCCAGTTGAGTTTGCGGAGCATCTCCAACCAGTACGCCTTTCGCGTCAAATGAGATGGTGACCAAAGAGTCTGTTGGCCTGTTGTTCCCGTCGACTACATATATTGGATCCCCAAAATCATCGAAAAAATTAACAGTCTTGGCACTATTCCATCTCCAGTCGCCGAGGGATGCGAATACATCTATTGACATTCTTTTGTTGATCAGGTAATTGGATGTAAACTCTATACCCTGATGCACCGCATTCATATCATTGAGGTTCACCCGAACCGCTATCCCCCTGTCAGGCAGAAATACGAAAGGAGCATTGTTGATCGGTCGGTTGCGCCAATCGGTATAGTACGCATTCACACTCAACGCAAAACGACTTTGATTGTAATTGTAACCGAGTTCTACAGAAGAGATTTTTTCATTCTCCACATCTCTGAGAAACTGATTGTACTGGCCAAATTCCACCACATTTCTGAATCGGGGGGTGCGACTCAGATACCCCACATTCGTAAATACCGAATGAAATTCATTGATTGAATAACCGAGACCACCTTTGAGTGTGAATCCAGGAATATTTTTCCAGGGCGTTTCCGATACAGATGTTTCAGAATCACCATAATTGACCTGCCTTGCTCCTAGAATGTAAGATTGTCCGGTAGGAGCATATCCGTTAACATTATTGGCAGGGTTGTTTACAAAAGTGGTGTCTCCTGATTGGGAAAAACTGGCAACTGCCCCATTGGGAGAGCCCGCAGCCACAAGCACGTCCGAACCGTTGTAGAATAGCACGTCCCCATATCCTATTGCATTTGGATAACGGTTGCCGTCAGCAGTAAAATCCCTGTTTGTGAAATAATCCACGCGTTTATACCCGGTTGAAACGCCGGAAAGATTGACGAAAGCGCGCCAGCTATCTTTGTTGTATTTGAGTTCGCTGAAAAAGGCGGCCCATCGCATATAATTGTCATAGTAAAAATTGTATTTATCCCCTTCTCGATAAATGATATCAGGTGTTACAACGCCCCTGTCTTCTGGAAATTCCTGCACAGAAGGCACAAAATATTCGCCACCTAATAAATCATGGACTTCAAGATACTGCTCAGACCGAAAGGTTCTGACATCCAGACCGCCAGCGAAAGTGAAATTTTCATTGATGTTAAATTCTAAGGTAGAAAGCCATCCCAGCCAATAATGGTTGTCAAAAGACTTATTCAAAATAACACCACTTTTACGGGCATCTGGCAAAATTTCAGGGAAGACGGGAGGGCCGAAAAGTCCACCTACGGTGTTCCCATCATAGTCTCCTTGAAAATCTGCTTGCAATTCACGGTCGTAATCACCAAATCCCAACGAAGGAACTCTGCCTGTTTGTCCTCCACGACCGTATGAATAATAGACCACATTACTCAAATATACCCTGTCGGATATCTGCCAAAAATCACGTACTGAAAAAATTGGTTTGTGGTAGTCGCGAATGCGTTCATGTTGAATTTGCCCGTTTAGATATCCCCAGTGGTTGTTGTATCGATATCCCCTTGAAATAACACCGGCAGTGTCAATGAAATCATTTTCTGATGCGATTGATCTGAAATCGCTAAGCGTCCAGCCATACGCCTCGCCGAGGCTGTCGCGCCGGGCGTAATTACTCGTCTGCCGACCGATATTATCAGCCACGCTGTACTGCGAAAGCTGTTGATACAGATTCTCCTCACCCCGGAAAAGGTCAGCAGCATATTCCTTGTCGTAAACTACAATTTTTTGTTTGTCACGGCGCAAGCCATATCGCACCGGAGAGCCGAGCGCAGTGGCTGAAATGATATGATTGCCCAGTACTTTCTGTACTTTGGCAAAATAGAAATATTCCTCTTTGAATTGTTGTACTGCATAGCCTTCTGTTTTCCGGTATGAACCAGCGACGGAGAGACCCCATCCTTTGCCTAAATTTCCCGAATTATAACTTAGAGAAGTCCGCAAAGTGTTAAACGATCCATAATCTTGTTTCACAACAAGCGACGGTTTGTTCTCCACACTTTTCGTGATATAATTGATTGTGCCGCCAATGGCAGGAATTGCCAAACGAGAAGAGGTCATTCCGCGTTGCACCTGCATGGTGGAAAGAACGGCATCCAGACCAAATGTGCTTGCCCAGAATACATTTCCGTTGTCCATATTGTTGATTGGAATACCATCGATCATCACCGTAATATTCCTGTCCTGAAAGCCCCTGATAGACACCCGTGCACCACCATCCTGACCACCAGTGGGCGAGACGTACACACCGGGTGTGGTATTGAGCAGGAGAGGAAGTTCTGACGATCCAAGTTCCTGAGTGATTTGAAGGGGAGTAATGTTGCTGAATGCCACAGGCGTTTCTTTGGCTACTGCAAGGTCGGCCACCACTTCCACTTCGCGAAGTGTGGTGGTTTGA
>JBBSDD010000474.1:0-2884 GCA_038249755.1 Flavobacteriales bacterium
TGTGGAAGGCATCACGACCGAAGCAGAACGAAATAAAAAAATAGCAGAAGTGCGCACGTCCATTGCTGCCGAAGCAGAAAAAGATACCCATTATGAGGCCGAGGTGAGCAGCTTCTACGCCGGCAATGAATTTTACCTTTTCGTGTATGAAATCTTTCGCGATGTGCGCCTGGTAGGCACCCCGCCAGAATCGGTAGGCAAATATGGTGGCGATACCGACAACTGGATGTGGCCGCGCCATACGGGCGATTTTTCACTGTTTCGCGTGTATGCGGGTCCAGATGGAAAACCAGCAGAATACAGCGCTGAAAATGTACCATTGAAACCAAAACACCATCTGCCCGTGTCGCTCAATGGTGTGGAAAATGGAGATTTCACCATGACTTTCGGATATCCTGGAAGCACCGATCGCTACCTCAGCTCATTTGGTATTGCCCAAGCGCTTGACAAAAAGAATCCAACCATTGTCGAGATCAGAGACGCCAAGCTGAATGTGTTGCGTGAAGATATGCAGGACGATAAAATCCGCTTGATGTACGCTTCAAAGTTTGCTCAAATTGCCAATTACTGGAAGTATTTCATTGGCCAATCAGAACAATTGAAACAACTCAATGTCCAGGCTACCAAGGAAAAATTGGAAGCTGATTTTCAGAAATGGGCCGATGCAGAACCAGCACGAAAAGAAAAATACGGCGAAGTGCTCAGCATGATCAAAAGGGGATACGAACTCAAGGACAACACAGTAATTGGTGGCACCTATGTGTTGGAAGGCGGCCTGGTTGGAGCCGACATCATCCTTTTCACTTACCGCATGTCAAATCAACTGGGAGCTTACATGGCCATGGAAGCTGGCCCCGAAAAAGAGGCGATGAAAGACAACCTGAAACTCGCCGCAGCTGAGTTTTTCGAGGGTGTAAATCTCTCGACTGACAAAAAACTCTTTGCCGTGACCAGTGAGATTTACAGCAAAAATGTACCGCAGGATCAGCAACCAGCTTACATGCAAGATGAAGGCTCGTCGATGGCAGGCAAGTGGAATAAATATGCCGAAAAGGCTTACGCCAAAAGCATTTTTGCCGACAAGGAAAAACTCAACACCTTCATTGAAAATCCGAAACAAAAAATATTTGACAAGGATCCATTGCGCGTCATCTCAACAGATTTGTTTGAAATCTATAGAGGTCAGGCTGCGGCCAATGCAGAAGCCAATGCCATGCTTGCCAAAGGCAACAGGTTGTTTCAGGCCGGCTTGCGCGAAATGATGCCCGATAAGGAGTTTTATCCGGATGCCAATTCCACCATGCGGGCTTCTTTTGGCAATGTGGGAAGTTACCAACCCAAAGATGGTGTGACATTCAATTACTACACCACCATGGATGGAATCCTTCAGAAAGAAGACAGCACGAACAATGAATTCCTTGTCCCTCCGCGACTCAAACAACTCCATGAGGAGCGCAATTATGGCCAGTATGCAGACGCGGATGGCAACCTGAGGGTAAATTTCATCAGCAGCAACGACATTACCGGAGGAAACTCCGGAAGCCCGGTAATCAATGGCAAAGGCGAACTTGTCGGACTCGCATTTGATGGAAACTGGGAAGCCATGAGTGGCGACATCCACTTCGAAAAATCCATTCAACGCACCATTTCGGTTGATATCCGCTATGTACTCTGGAGCATCGATGTAATGGCCGGAGCCAAACATCTCATAAAGGAGATGACTTTGGTAAAGGGTGATGGAATTTAAGAGGAGACGGGAATTACCTGCTTCCCTGTGATCATTATTCCTTGGGCTCCGCTGCATTTGCCTGCGGTGAGATCGCTCCTTCGTCGCTAAGTTGCAATGCTGCGGAAAGTAATTTTCAGGGCATGTAATTTAGCCTCAACATTGCATATGCTGCGGAACAAGGGATCGGAGAATCAAAACTCTCCAAAGTCGTCATGAATACGCCTTATTTGAATTTTCAGGAGGGATAATATGGCCGCAGCATTGCAAATTATAAGTAAAGTTAAGTATCGTTACCTACCGAAATAAATCGTTTTTTGCGATAAGGTGAATGCTGCGGAGCGCGTCGAGTTTTCATTCTAATTTTACGTAGGTGGAAACGGGAGTCTGTTCAGACGACTTTCTTGCCTTTTCCGGCCACATAATCTTTGAGATAAAACGGCTCGAAGTATGCCAGATCGACAAAGTTATTGGCGAGAAATCTTTGATGGGCCAAGGCGGCCATACCTTCCGCCGAAGCGACAACATTGGGAACAAAGCGAAAACGCGTGTCATGCTGGAGCATGTGTTGACATTTCTCCGCACCATTCCCGAAATAAAGTACCTCACGATAATCCTTCCCTTCCGGAAAACTTTCGGTAGAGAGAATCTCCGCACGCGTGTCAAAAATTGGCTTCCCTGCGCCATCAAACCCCGCGCAAAAAACTTCCATTCTGCGGGCGTCAATCATCGGTATGAGCAATTGGCTGGCGTCGCCTTTGAAAAGCACAGAAGTCATGGCCTTCAGGGTATTCACCGCGATGAGGGGAATACTTTTGGCGTAAGCCAACCCCTTTGCAGTCGATACGCCAATGCGCAAACCGGTATAAGAGCCAGGACCTTCGCTCACAGAAATGGCATCGAGCGCGTCAAAACTCACGTGGCTTTCGGCCATAATTTCGGCGATGAAAACGTGGAGTTTTTCAGCGTGATTGAGCTGTTCGGAACCATCTGCGCGATAGGCCACTACATGACCATTTCGCGCCAAGGCTACAGAGCAGTTTTTCGTTGAGGTCTCTATGCTGAGAATCTGGCTCATCAGATTATTTTGCTTCGTACAAACTTTCTTTTGTGGTCACAGTGACTTTGTCGCCAGGGGAAAGTTTTTGAGACACCACA
>JBBSDD010000475.1:0-2882 GCA_038249755.1 Flavobacteriales bacterium
CATCCTGCGCTTTTAAAGGAATATAGAAACAGATGGTTCGTTTTGGGAAAGGAGAAATCAAAAAGTCCCTTTGTACTTTTTGCGCTGGACAGAATCCTTGGCCTTGAAAAAACGAACGAGTCGTGCATGGATTTTGACGATGCCCAAATTGCCACCCACTTTAGTTCTGTGATCGGGGTAAGCGTAAATCAGGGTGAAAAACCTTTGGAGGTGCGGTTATTTATTTCTCATACCAATGCGCCTTACGTTCTGACCAAACCCTTGCACCATTCTCAAAAACTGATAGAGCGAAATCACCACGGCGTCGTAATTTCCCTGATGGTCCAACTCAACTTTGAATTGGAAAGAGAGATACTGGGATTTGGTGACACAGTGAAGGTTTTGTCTCCACCACGCTTGCGGAAAAGAATTTATGATAATCTCCGTAATGCTTCGGAAATATATGACTATGAGTTAAATGAAAATGTGGTGCGCAACCTTTCAGGCATCATAGAATCCAAAGGCACTTTCACCATAAATAAGGTGTATACCACCCGCGATATAAACCGGATGTGTAATTTAATTCAAAAATATAAAAAGGATGAAGAGCCGGATCAGAGCAAGTTCTTTGCGATAAGGCATGTGATGGCTGAAATCCCAGAGTTGAAATCCTACATTTTCAACGATGGGCTTCGGGAGATATTAAAGGCATATCACCAAAACTTTTTTCTCACAAAATCTATATTTTTCGATAAGGCGGAAAACGCAAATTGGTATGTAACCTGGCACCAAGACACCACGATCCACGTAAAGGAAAGGATTGAAACGGAAGGGTATTCTGGGTGGACCAAAAAAGGAAATGCCTGGGGTGTGATTCCGCCAGTTGAAATCCTCAAAAATACGCTCACGATCAGAATTCACCTCGACGAGGCAAATTCCGGAAATGGAGCATTGAAGGTATTTCCCGGTTCGCATCGACAAAAATTTAAAAAAGAAGAAATCGATTTTATTACACATAATGGAATACCCAACATTTGCGAAGTACCAGCGGGTGGGGTTCATATCATGCAACCACTTCTGCTGCATGCTTCGTCAAAAGTGCAAAATCAAAGACGGCGCCGGGTGATACATCTGGAGTTTAACTGCCTGAACCTGGGTGGCGGGCTTGAGTGGGCGGAGAAGGATGTGGCTGGGTGGTAAATTTGGGCAGTGGTGAGTTGTTCTCAGGGTTTTGAAACAGGTCACGCCTACACCCCGCATATGCCATCAGCTAGGGTTACGTGGATAAATCCCTCGGTAAGAACCCCTAAATATTCGAATATCTTTGGCACTGTTTGTTCTATTTAAATTTTTTTACCAATCAAATTTACAATTTAAAATCCCAACCGAAAATCAATGAATGCAGGTGATTTTGACATCGAAGGACTCGGGCATAATTGGAGTAGCCTGAGCGGTTATTCTCCCATTACGGAGCCCATTGTAAAAGAAAAGAAAGTGGGTCGCAACGAGCCTTGCCCCTGTGGCAGCGGGAAGAAATACAAGAAATGTTGTATTTGAATAATTGCGACCTGAATGCGCCGCGATGGTTCGAGAAAAAAATAAATAAGAATCATGGAATTTAAGTCGTAAAGACCACAAAGACAGAGCAATAATTTCAGAACTTTCTGATGAACGAAGCGAATGCGTCAAAAACCTTAAAGAAATGGAAGACGATTTTTTGATTATCACTGTCGACTACAAATTTTCTTCTGGCTTGGGTAGTCTCGAAAAAGTGGGTTGTATAACTGCACACACTGCTTTAATACATGCAGAAAACTTTTCTTTAAATCGTGCCAGCTAATTCCTCGGATCTAATCCATCCCAATATCTTCAAGTTCAATAATATCTTCAATTTCTTTTCCCAATCTTCTTTTATTTCGGTCATCTATTCGGCCAATAAATCCCGAAAGAATAATCCAAAATTCGTGCGTTTCTTTACCGAATTTAGTTTGAGCTTTATAACACGATATTGACTTCAAATCATTTCCTTCTGCTGGCGGGAATAATTTGATCATTTCCCAGCATACAGCCGAGCCATTGCAAATGATCAATTTTGGTCGGCTTTTATTGAGTTGCGCGATTAAATGAACGTTACAATTATTGATAATTTCACGATGCGCTTTTCGCGTGGTTGTTACTACCCGACTGATTGGAGGTGGAAAATTGTGAGAAAAGCATTTGACCAGATCGGTGTGCGCAACGTTGCTATTTTCGCTGATCCAATTTGCATAAAGTTTCGGTGAAACTTTTTTAAAGTCGCTGAAATAGGGATGACAATCGGGATTGAAATTTTTAAAATTTTCTTTTGTTCGTTCTTCTACGTGTCCGATATCAGCTTTTGGATTGAGGCCTACAATCCAAATATCAGCCTTTGGATTGCCTTCAATATATTCAACCGGCACGATGTGTTCAGAACTAAATTCTAAACCAAATTGGGAACATTTACTGCAAGTTGTTTTCATTGTTATGGTGTTTTTTGTTCAGGCGCAATGGGCGTTTGAATGGCGTGCTGGCTTATTAAATTCACCCATTTCAATCAACACGTGTCCTATTTGTTCACCCATACTGTTCCAACGATTTTTTAAATCGATTTTTAATTTCATTAACCAAACTCGCTGGTTGAAGTACTTTGAGATTTTCTCCATAAGACAGAAGCTCCATTATAAAATCATGCGTTGGATTGAGCCATAATTTTATACGAAATTCTTCGTTGGTATCTGTCAATACTTTCTGGCTGTGATGCAGTGGCAGCGACTTGATATACTTCCCCTGGAAAGCATTGAATGACAAAACGATCTCTTGTGGTGATCCCTTTTCCGGAGCTGTGATTCCAAAGTAATTTTTAAAATATTCGTTTACATTAA
>JBBSDD010000476.1:0-2879 GCA_038249755.1 Flavobacteriales bacterium
CGAAAGTTCTCCCTGCAAGATGCTTCTGTAGGGAACTGTTCTGCAAATTCTAAAATGTTCATATCCATTGATTTGAACCAAAAGTATACGGGCAGGTCGTAACCTATTTACGTTGTGGTAACTTTACGGACAATCATAAAACAGAATTTGCCGCTAAGGCAGCCACCCCGCATACCGCACTCACCCACGACCTCTCAAAAGTACCTTATACCGTCATGGCGCATGCCGGGAACAATACCATGGCCAGGGCAGAAAATATCAGCATTACTGTATTGCCGGAAATAACACCCACGCGAACCCCAGCGGGCGATTCCGAACCTGGATTTATCGTGGAAACCAGTGATACCAGTGTTTCAATCAATTTCAGTGTGGAGAAAAAAGGAACTGTTATACTCCGTTTGCGCAACAGTGATGATGTCCTGATTGCTGAAATGCTCGAAATGATGGCAGCGCCAGGAATCAACTATGCGTTTGGCATGAACGATTCCCTACTCGAGCCTGGAACCTATGTGATCGAATTGCAGGATGCCTCGGGAACACGAACGCGGATGGTAGTGGTGGCCAAATAAGTTCTCAGCATCACATGGGCGGTCTGATCATACCAAATCGCCTGTTGTAAAAGGCGTGCACCCTTTGGCCTTGACTTCTGGAAATGATTTATTTACGTTTCCGGGTCTTTAAATGTGCATGCAGCTCAATCAAATTCGTTTTAACCAAATACAATATATCCTACGAAACCAACTTCCGCCATAACTCTTAATTCTTTGCGGGGCTTCAGATTTTTGCAACCGCTCATGACTGCAATTGTCATTTACATAAGCACCACCTCACACGCCCAATCTTACCCGCTATACGACCTTGTACCACTTCCTGAAAATTCGCAGGTAGAGGTGAATGACAATTTCACCGTCGTGCTGCAACTCCAACCTTAGGCAGGAGCGGTGATCACCGTAGCGCAGATTTACATGACTTTTGATCCGTAAGTGGTTCAGGTCACCGGATTCTCTCTTTCACCAGCCTCACAACTAACCACTGTTATCTTTCCGTTTACAATCGACAATACAGCGGGATCTATTCAGATGGCAGCATTTTCATTTGGCACTCCTTCCTCAACTTTTGATTTTGTGGAGATCGGCTTTATGGACGTAGCCAATGTAACCACTGACAGAACATGTATTCACCGTAAGTGCCGCGACTTTGTTGGCCTATGCTGGCGAAACGATAACCGGCAGCACCAATCCATTTACCATTCAGGTGGGCGATGCAATTCCGGAAGAATGTAACGGTGACGCAGGCGGCAGCGCGTACACAGATGATTGCGGTATATGCGTGGGTGGCAATACCGGCCAAACTCCCTGCACGCCATCCATTCAGGGATAGGTAGCCTGGTATGTGGATTGCGGTGTACGAAATGCCACCCTCACTTTTTACACACCTGGCACAAGCAACCTGGTAGCTACCTACAATACCACGATCGCTTCCGATGGAAACTTTACAATAAAAAATGTTCTGGAAGGCAACTTTGCCTTTATATAAAAGCCGATGGCCTTCTCTCCAAAGGATTTGCCAATACCGCATTGGAGCCGGGTGAAAACCAACTTTCTCGTGGCGCGCTCATTATCGGCGATGTGGACAACGCAGGCGGCATCAACATCGACGATCTCACTGGCATGCTCAGTGCTTTCGGCGATTCCACAGGCGATCCCAATTTTATCCCTTTCGCCGATCTGAATTGCGATGGCGCAGTGAATATCGATGACCTTACGGGTTTGCTGAGCAATTTTGGAGCTGCCGGGGATGTCCCTGGTTTGGTTGTTGGTTTTTAACTGCCTGAGTCATGATGGGTTCTCACAAACCCGACCTGGGGTTTTTAAAACTTATTGCTTTATGACCGACCGACACGCCTTGAGCTGGCCCGCAAACATGAATCAGCTGGTGATACACAGTTAAATGCACTCCCTATTCAGTTCTTCTACACCCTCTGCATTCTCTTCACTCTCTCCACCATCTTCACCTCCCCCCTTAGCGCCCCCCCTTCATCCCAAAATTTTATCAATTCGACCATAAAAAGGGTGATTTCACCCTATAAAATGACCCCTTGGGGCTATTTATATTTCCAATTAAGCGTGATACCTTGCGCCCCACTTTAACCTTGTTGGGCGAGAAGTGACCAATTATTAAAAACCAAACCATTCATCCGATGGAAACCAATTCTACTTTATTGAATATCAAAACAGGTAAGATCCTGCGACTGCTTATTTCAACTATCTTCTTCGGAAGAAAACGAGATTTGCTTTTTGAAACATTGCGACAATATAGTGCAAACTCAAAAATAAGCTTGCGCCTGTTTGCCGCCATCCTGCTGATGGCAGGTGGATTCGTATCAATGAAGGCTGTTGGGCAAAATGCAGGTTTCTTTGAGACCTTCGTTGTGCTCGACGCCGGCAGTGGTAATCAATTTTACGATGCAGGCGCGTTTACCGCAAATGCTGATTTCCAAGGAGCCAACTTGGGCACATATGGTTGCGGTTCTACTATATTTTTAGGTGGCCAAGGGAAAACTTTCAAATGCCCCCCATGTGACGTGACTGGCACCCGCGTTTTCTGGCGTGTTTGGTCTGGAATCCCTTCCGGTACATTTTCAGCTGTACCGTTTGGATTTGGATCAAATGATGCTGGTGCTTCATGTTTTGGTGGCCAAAACCAAACGTGGCAGGAGATAGGGGCGGGAAAGGTAGATGTACTTGCCGGTCTTACACCCGGTAATTATACTTTAGAAGTTTATTTCGAAGGAAACAGTACTGGCGTTAGTTGCCCAAATCCCTTTTTTGACAGCAATTTAAGTTTTAATTATACCGCCAGTTTTAGCATTGCAGGGC
>JBBSDD010000477.1:0-2876 GCA_038249755.1 Flavobacteriales bacterium
CGTCCTTGGATGGGCAGGTCAAAAGTTGGGTCTCACATTTGCCACACCTATTTTTGATGGAGCAACGATCAATCAGATCAACAGCTACACCGAGCAGGCAGAATTGCCACAGTACGGAGTAACCCGTCTGCGCGATGGTGGAACTGGCGATTTGTTTGACCAAACAGCAACTGTCGGAGTAATCTACATGCTGAAACTTGCTCACATGGTGGATGACAAGATGCACGCCCGATCTATCGGACCTTACTCGCTCATTACACAACAGCCTCTTGGTGGTAAAGCACAATTTGGAGGTCAGCGTTTTGGAGAGATGGAGGTTTGGGCACTCGAGGCATTTGGTGCATCCAATATCCTCCGCGAGGTGCTCACTGTAAAATCGGATGATGTAGTCGGCCGTGCAAAAGCTTATGAAGCGATTGTAAAAGGTGACAACATGCCCGAGCCCGGAATTCCGGAGTCATTTAATGTACTCCTGCACGAATTGGCAGGATTGGGACTGAATGTTTCGCTCGACTAACTGAGCAGAACCAAAGTATATTCAACTTTAAAGAGTAATACGCATGGCCTTAAGAAGGGAAACCAGAGTAAACGCTAATTTTAACAGCATCACAATAAGCCTGGCTTCGCCCGAGCAAATCCTCGAGCGCAGTTTTGGAGAAGTTCTCAAGCCGGAAACAATCAATTACAGAACTTACAAGCCTGAAAGAGATGGTCTGTTTTGTGAAAGAATTTTTGGTCCGGTAAAAGATTACGAGTGTCACTGCGGTAAATACAAACGAATCCGATACAAAGGAATCGTCTGCGACCGCTGCGGTGTGGAGGTTACTGAAAAGAAAGTGCGGCGTGAACGTATGGGTCACATCTCACTGGTTGTTCCGGTAGCTCACATTTGGTATTTCAAGTCACTGCCCAACAAAATTGGGTACTTGCTTGGTTTGCCAACCAAAAAGCTCGATCAGATTATCTATTATGAAAGATACGTTGTAATCAACCCTGGAACGGCTGTGAATGCCGAAGGTGTGCAATTGCAGCGCATGGATTTCCTTACGGAAGAAGAGTATATTGATATCATCGAAGCCCTTCCAAAAGAAAACCAGTATCTGGATGATATTGATCCAAACAAATTTGTCGCCAAAATGGGGGCAGATGCCCTTCACGATTTGTTGAGAAATACAAATCTCGATGAATTATCTTACGATTTGCGTCACAAAGCCAACACGGAAACTTCACAACAGAGAAAAAATGAGGCCCTCAAAAGACTTCAGGTTGTTGAGTCCTTTCGCGAAGCCAACACACGTATTGTAAACCGTCCCGAGTGGATGATCATCAAAGTGGTACCCGTTATTCCACCGGAATTGCGACCACTCGTTCCATTGGATGGCGGACGTTTTGCCACCTCCGATTTGAACGACTTGTACCGACGTGTTATCATTCGTAACAACCGTTTGAAGCGATTGATTGAAATCAAAGCACCAGAAGTTATTCTCCGCAACGAGAAAAGAATGCTTCAGGAAGCTGTAGATTCATTGTTTGACAACTCACGTAAATCAAGCGCTGTAAAAACTGAATCAAACCGTCCACTAAAATCTCTTTCAGACAGTTTGAAAGGAAAGCAGGGTCGTTTCCGTCAAAACCTTTTGGGAAAACGGGTTGATTATTCTGCGCGTTCCGTAATTGTTATCGGGCCTGACCTCAAATTGCATGAGTGCGGTTTGCCCAAAGATATGGCTGCCGAACTTTACAAGCCGTTTATCATTCGCAAGATGATAGAACGTGGTATTGTAAAAACGGTAAAATCTGCTAAGAAAATCGTTGATCGCAAAGAGCCTGTCGTTTGGGATATTCTGGAAAACGTTCTAAAAGGACACCCGGTTATGTTGAACCGTGCTCCAACATTGCACCGTTTGGGTATTCAGGCTTTCCAGCCAAAATTGATCGAGGGAAAAGCGATTCAGCTTCACCCGTTGGTTTGCACTGCATTCAACGCTGACTTTGACGGTGACCAGATGGCTGTGCATCTCCCGTTGGGAAATGCGGCTATTTTGGAAGCACAGTTGTTGATGATTGCATCTCACAACATCCTTAACCCGGCGAATGGTGCGCCGATCGCCGTACCATCTCAAGACATGGTTCTTGGTCTGTACTACATCACGAAAGGCCTCAGAACCGAAGGTGATGTGATCGTAAAAGGAGAAGGAAAAACTTTTTACAGTCCTGAAGAAGTAGAGATTGCTTACAATGAAGGCAAACTTGCTCTACACGCGCATATCAAATTCAGATATTCGCATTTGGATGGCTCCACTGAAATTCTGGAAACCACAACGGGTCGTGTATTGTTCAACAATCTCGTACCAAAAGAAGTGGGTTACCTGAATCAGGTTCTTACGAAAAAAGCCCTTCGGGACATCATTGGTGATGTATTGAAGAAAGTTGGTATGGCCCGTGCAGCACAGTTTCTTGATGATATCAAAGAACTCGGTTTTATGATGGCTTTCAAAGGAGGTCTGTCATTTAACCTGAACGACGTAATTATTCCACCAGAAAAAGAAATTTTGGTTGGGAAAGCCGGAGAAGAGGTGAAAAATGTCATGGACAATTATGCCATGGGTCTTATCACCAACAATGAGCGTTACAATCAGATCATTGATATCTGGACACATACGAATTCCAAGTTGACCAATATTCTGATGGAGCGTTTGAAAGCTGACAAACAAGGCTTCAACTCTATTTATATGATGTTT
The DNA here is from genome assembly GCA_038249755.1 of Flavobacteriales bacterium. Taxonomy (GTDB): domain Bacteria; phylum Bacteroidota; class Bacteroidia; order Flavobacteriales_D; family Cryomorphaceae; genus JBBQZU01. Next base: position 2,742 of record JBBSDD010000477.1, read on the forward strand.
GACTCCGGCGCACGTGGATCCAAAGAACAGATTCGTCAGCTCTCCGGAATGCGTGGTTTGATGGCCAAGCCTCAAAAATCCGGCGCTACCGGAGGTCAGGACATTATCGAAAACCCTATTCTTTCGAACTTTAAG
>JBBSDD010000478.1:0-2862 GCA_038249755.1 Flavobacteriales bacterium
ATTGATCAAAATATTTACTCAGCCACAGGAAATTCTTTAAGCCTGGCGGCAAACAGGGTTTCTTACTTTTATGACTTTCAGGGACCGAGCGTAGCCGTTGATACCGCATGCTCTTCATCTCTTGTGGCCCTTCATCAGGCCGTCAAATCACTTCGAAACGGCGAAGCTTCAATGGCGATTGCCGGAGGAGTCAATATGATTTTAACGCCGGATGTAAATGTCTTTTTTTCTCAAAGCGGATTGTTATCTGCCGGTGGACGATGCAAATCATTTGATGCCTCTGCGGATGGAATCACACGCAGCGAAGGATGTGGAGTAGTCTTATTAAAACCACTGAGCAAAGCAATCGAAGATGGTGATCAAATCACCGCCATTATCCGAGGATCGGCTGTAAATCAGGATGGTCGAAGCAATGGTATCACTGCGCCAAACGGACTGGCCCAGCAAAAAGTTATTAAAGCTGCACTCGCAGATGCCGGAATACGACCCGAACAGGTGAAATACGTAGAAACGCATGGCACCGGAACAATCCTTGGTGATCCAATAGAAGCCCACGCCATCGATGCTGTTTATCGAAATGGAAAAGGGGAGCCGATATTACTCGGCGCTCTAAAGGCCAATATTGGCCATATGGAAGCCGCTGCCGGTATTGGCGGATTGATAAAGGCCGCATTGGCACTTCGCCATGGATCGGTACCCGGCCATTCCAATTTCAAAACGCCCAATCCACAAATCAATTGGGATAAAGTCAAATTATCTGTCCCCACAGAAACCACATCCCTTGCCAATGGTGAGGAGCATTTCTGTGCGGCCATTAGTTCTTTTGGCTTTGGCGGTACGAATGCGCACGTCATTCTCGAAAACTATATCGCTCCTCCGGCCAAAAACAACCGCATGGTAGCTCCACGCCGATCAGTGGACGTGATACCCATTTCCGGAAGGGAAGAAAAATCACTCAATCAGAAAATAAAGGATCTACACGGGATGATCGAATCTCATTCAGAAATTTCAATTTCTGATTTGTCATATTCGCTATCTCTAGGTAAAGACCACTTTTCCAAACGCGCAGTTGTAATTGGAAATTCGCGCGACCAAATTCTGAAAGGATTGAAAGGTTTGGCCAATAATCAGGAAACCATATTTGGCATCGGTCCATTACCAAAACTGGCCAATAGTAAAAAGGCATTTCTTTTCACAGGCTCGGGAGCTCAGTATGCCGGAATGGGCAAGGAATTTTACCAGAACGAACCCATTTTTGCACAAGCTGTCGACGAATGTTTTGCCATCACTAAAAATTTGCTAGAGGTTGATTTAAAAAAAATCATGTTTTCCGAATCCGGAAGCGAAGAAGAAAAGCTACTGAATCGGATTGACCTGATGCAGCCCATTATTTTTACCTATGAGTACGCCATGTTCAAGTGGTGGGAATCACTTGGGGTAAATCCAGATATGGTAATCGGCCATAGCCTCGGAGAAATTGTGGCAGCTTGCATCAGTGGCGTATTTTCACTTTCTGATGCATTGCGCCTAACAGTGTTGCGGGGCAAGCTTATCGGTGAAATGCCCATTGCTGGTACGATGGCCTCCGTGCAAGCTTCCGAAAAAGAGGTTGCTGAGGTGATAGCGGGAAAAGAAGATCGGGTGAGTATAGGTGTAATAAATGGAAAAAATCAGACTGTGATATCAGGCCATGTGGAAGATGTCCAGGCGGTGGTAGATCATTTTGATAAAAAAGGAGCTAAAACGAAAGTGTTGAAAATAGCGCGGGCGGGGCACTCTCCGCTTATGGATGCCATTTCGGGTGCTTTTAGTGACCTGCTCGATACTTTTGTATTGCAACCTTCCCGCATACCACTTGTGAGCAATACAACCGGAGCAGTGGCAGGTAAAGAAATATCAACTTCGCAATATTGGGTTGATCATTTGCGGCAGACGGTGCGGTTTTCAGATGGTTTGGATACGTTGTTTCAGGCCGGATGTGATGTACTCATTGAAGTGGGTCCGCATCCCGTATTGTTGGGTATTGCTTCCGCAGATGTTTTTAAGGACTCAAATTACCTCAGTTTGCCCTCAGCGAGTGAGGACCCCAAACTTCGGGACCTGCTCTATTTGAGCGTGGCCCGATATTATGTGGCGGGGGGAGAAATCGACTGGAAAGCATATCACGCCAACCGTGGACTTTCGACCATTCCTACCCCAATGTACCCTTTCACAAAAAAGAAGTTTTGGGTTAAACCCAACGAAGCAGGCTTGGCGTCACGCAGAGGAAAGTCAAGCCCGGCCGCTTCTCCCGCAATTGCAGAGGGCCAGTTACGCACGGATTGGATTTATGATCTCACGTGGCAACCAGCCCCAAAAGGTAAAAATCCGGTGACTCCAAAAAACTTATTAATCCTCTGCAGTGACATGATTTCGGAAGATTATTTCGATTTTCTGATGGATGTAAAAACCAAAGGAATTCCACACACAGTGGTATCCAATTGGGATCAGGCCAACTCCATGCTGCGCGATTCGCAGTTTGATGCATTGGCTGTGATTTGGGGGAAACCAGATGAGGATGAAGAGTTTAGTCCTAATGATGTCAATAAAACGGCACTGGATGGATTGCAGCAATTGCAGGATATTATTTCTATTTCTAACTCAAAAGGCACTGATTTTATTAAGCGAATTTTCTGGATTACGGAAGGGTTCGCATCTGGAAAGAAGAATCTATACGCAGCGCCAGTTTGGGGTCTAGCCCGGGTCTTTGTGAAAGAGACCAATTTTGATTTGAAACTAATTGATATCAACAGAGAAAAATAATATCAGAAGAATCTTATGAATATAATGATAAGACTGAAAAATGAGAACAATGTAAGATTA
>JBBSDD010000479.1:0-2857 GCA_038249755.1 Flavobacteriales bacterium
ATTTCTATAATGTTGAATTTTAAGAAAGGAAATTACCCGATGGTTTACAGCGCATCAAATGAAGTCGTAAAAAGATGTCATTGGTAACGAAGTGAGGAATCCCGAAATTGCGTGACGCAAATTTCGGTGTATGCAATGAATCCATTCAAATTGCATACATGCAACATGATTGAGAGCGTGATAGAAACGACGAATCGCGTAGTCGCAGAAAGAAAATATACCCACCCTTCCCACATCACTTTAATTGGTTCTTGACTGTCTCTTTTGATTCTTCTAATACTTTTTTTACTTCTTCAAATGTTGTTTCGGGATGGTTATTCCAGTCCATAAGCCGATGCTCTTTTACTCTTCCATTTTCATATTTTTCCAGGGTCAATCTCACTATTTGCATTGCTGGTCTCCGGTGAGCGTATTCGCCGGCAACATCAAGCGAAGCTTTGTACAAAGCACAAAACAGGCTGTATGTGCCCACGGCGATGTCATCATCACATACTCTGTCGTCTTGTTTGCTCCAGTTCAAAGAGTCAGACAATATCGAATCTGCCTGTTCAATTATTTTCAGGTCGGAAGAATCGAACACCAAAGGTCGGCTTCCGGAATCTGTTTCTTGCATGTTTTGCGCGTTGGCAGCAATTGATACCAGAGTGAGCAATGATAAAATTGATATTTTCATAGGGTCATTTTTGAAGGGTGCAAAGTTTACCGCCTACGTTTTGGTGAGGAAACGAGGCGTAAGATATTTAATTCACTTAACAAACCTCAGTCCCAACGACAGATCAATTCTGGAAAGGTTGTCATAATTATCCTTGTCCAACTCTATTGTTTCCGTGCGACTCAAATAGGTAATTTCGTATTCTCTCAAAGTGCCCAATACGAATGAAACCTGAAGCCCCAGGGCCAGATTTTCTGCTATCCGAATATCATAGGCAAAATCCCAACTAAATCCCAAAGTGTTTCCTTTGAGCAGCAAAGGATCGATGAGCATACCGTCATTGAAATATCCCAAATAGCCAACACCAAAATTCATGACCAGACCGTTTCGTTTATTCAGAATAAACATCCCCGTTCTATCACCACTAAAATATAATTTGATTGATATTACAATCATAAATAGTATATTTGTTTGAAATAAGAATCATTCTCTTATCAATGAACAAGAAAAAACAAATCGTTTTTCCCAGATATACACCCTTGTTAGGGCAAATGGGCGAGCATATCAAACTCGCACGTAAACGGCGTAAACTTACCACCAATCAAGTTGCGGAGCGGGCAGGTATTGCCCGTTCAACATTGTATCTGGTCGAAAAAGGAGATGCTGGTGTATCATTCGGAGCATACTTTAATGTACTGAGGGTATTGGGATTACAAGAGGATGTGTTGAAACTTGCAGCCGATGACGAATTGGGAAGAAAACTGCAGGATATGGAATTGTTGTAGAGAAAAAAGATGGCGAATAAATTCGACATATACGTTTATGCACACTGGAAAGGGATGCCCGGGCCTGAATTTATCGGCTTACTCTCTGCGCATTTTGCCAAAGGAAAAAAGGCCTTTGGTTTCACTTACGATTCAAGTTGGCTAAAATCCAAGCAACAAAGATTGCTGGATCCTGATATTCAATTTTTTTCAGGAGCCCAATTTCCAAATAAAAAGGAAAATTTTGGCGTTTTTCTGGACAGCATGCCCGATACCTGGGGACGCACCCTCATGAAAAGGCGGGGTGCCCAGGAGGCCAAAGAGGGCAACGAAAAGGCACCCGCTTTATACGAGACAGACTATTTATTGGGCGTTTTTGACGAAAGTCGAATGGGGGCACTACGCTTCAAAACGGATTTGAACGGGCCATTTTTGGATGATAACATTGCTTCAGCAATACCTCCATGGAATACCATTAGGGAATTGCAGTACGCATCCGACCGATTGGAGAAAAACGATGAGAATGATGAAATTAAAAAATGGCTGGCCATTCTGCTGGCTCCCGGCTCCTCATTGGGCGGTGCGCGACCAAAAGCCAATATACGGGATGAGAACAACGAATTGTGGATAGCAAAATTTCCGTCTAAAAATGACAACACAGACAAAGGTGCCTGGGAATATCTGGCTTATAAATTGGCACTAAAGGCCGGCATAATTATGGCTCCGTGCAGGATAGAAAAGATTTCGGGAAGCTACCACACGTTTTTCACAAAGCGCTTTGACAGAGAAAAAAATGAACGAATTCATTTCGCGTCTGCCATGACCATGACGGGCCACAATGAAGACACGATACGCGACAATCCGGCAAGCTATCTGGATATAGCTGATTTTATCCAAACCCACGGCACAGATATTGAAGATAATCTACATCAGCTTTGGCGCAGGATTGTTTTCAATGTCGCCATTTCCAATACCGATGACCATTTGCGCAACCACGGATTTATTTTGAGAGAAATTGGCTGGACGTTATCACCTGCATACGATCTGAATCCATCTGTGAACAAGGACGGACTTGCTTTAAATATTGATATGGACAATAATGCACTTGATCTGGAGGTGGTTAAAAGTGTTGGTGACTTTTTCAGGCTTGACGAAAACCAGATGAATACCATCATTGCCGAAGTGCACAGTGCTGTAGCCCAATGGCAAGTACTCGCAGATGAGATAGGTATATCAAGAGCAGAACGGGAACAGATGAAAGGTGCTTTTCATTCCTAAACCGATTCAATTCACCAAAATCAGTACAAAAAGATACCTATTCCGCACTGATGACTTTCATAAACTGATAATTGATTTGAACCAACCATCCGGGATGATGGCACAGTAAAATCCTAAAAGAAATCAAGACATTGTTATGATTGTCGTGATCAATAGCTCATCC
>JBBSDD010000480.1:0-2855 GCA_038249755.1 Flavobacteriales bacterium
GCCCGCATGTTGTCCATCACCTTCATGGGAGCCACTGTTTCATCCAGAGAGATGATGGGGCTTTCCAACAATCCTTCCCGGATGCAACGGGCTACTTCGGTGATTTGATAAACGAAACCATTTTCGTGGTTGGCCTCGTGAACTTCATTCGACTTTTCAATGACTTTGGTACCGTTGTGCTGATGGATGGTATAGGTATCTCCTGTCTGAAAATTGGGAAATTCAATGTATCCTTTCATGCCATAGATAAGCGCTTCGTTTTTCATCAGCAGATTGAAACTTGTGGCAACCTGAGCGAAACAGCCCGACGAAAAGCGGAACAGATAGGTGCAAATTTCATCCACACCCGAAACGCTCATCCGCGCCATTGACTTGACTTCCATCGGCATTTCGCCAAGCATATAGGTCGCAAAAGTAATGGGATAGATACCCATGTCGAGGGTAACGCCACCGGCCAGGTCGGGTGAGTTGAGCCGTGCCTCGTATCGGGGAGAAACGAAACCACCAAAAGTAAAATTCATCATCTTCACTTCACCAATAATTCCTTCCCGAAGTTGTTTTCGAAGCAATTGCACGGATGGCAAAAACCGGGTCCAGATCGCTTCCATCAAAAAAAGATTTTTTTCGCGGGCGAGTTTTACGAGTTTTTCAGCCTGTGCGCCATTTACCGTAAATGGTTTTTCCACCAAAACATGCTTCCCGTGGGTAAGTGCCAAAAGTGCATTTTCGAAATGAAAATTGTGCGTGGTTGCGACATAGATGACTTCCACCTCCGGATCGTTCACAATGTCATTATAGGTGCAAGCTTTCACATCTGTATATTTTTCCGCAAATACGTGAGCCTTTTCGGGTGTTTTAGACGCGACGGCACTTAATTGATTGTCGGCACTCAACCCAAGTGCCTCCGCCATCTTGTGCGCAATTATTCCGGGACCGATAATTCCCCAATTTATTTTATGATGATTCATCTCTCTGATTATTCAATTTATCTGGCTAAAAGTAGAAAATATGCCACTTTACTTCGCTGGTTTGAAGATCACATTATAATTTACATTTGTCGGTACGGGGCATATTTCTGACCTTTCGGACTTACTTGTGAGTAAGAAATTCAGAAAATTATACTTGCGGCTCGCTTTTCCGGAGGCATATTTCACCGAACTGAAATAAGCTTTCTTTTGAGATCCATACCTGTATTGATCTGAAATTTAAGCCTAAAACTACTAACCAACCACTTTTCAATTAAATCATCAACCATGGAATCCAACGTTTCACTTCATTTCAAAGAAGCGCTCGAACTACTTCAAAAATTTACCAACGATCCTTCAAAAATCCACGCTATTGAGGCCGCCGGAGCGCTCATTGTCAAATCGCTGAAAAGTGGTGGGAAAATTATTTCATGCGGCAATGGTGGGTCCATGTGTGATGCCATGCATTTTGCCGAAGAGCTCAGCGGCAGGTACCGCGACGATCGGAAGTCGATGGCTGCGATCTCCATATCCGATCCATCCCATATTTCCTGTGTGGCCAATGACTACGGTTACGAATTCGTTTTTTCCAGATTCGTGGAAGGCATCGGAAAAAAGGGGGACATCTTGCTGGGCATCAGTACCAGCGGCAATTCACCCAATGTGGTAAGAGCGGCAGAGGCGGCACTTTCCAAAGGCATGCAGGTGGTGGCCCTTACGGGAAAAAACGGAGGCGAACTCGCGAAGTTGGCTACTGTTGAAATTCGGGTTCCCCATTTCGGTTATGCCGACCGCATTCAGGAAATTCACATCAAAGTCATCCACAGTTTGATTGATTATGTAGAGCGCGAAACGGCTCATTAATTCCTTCCGGAAAATAAAGGATTCTCTTGCTGCATGATGCCGTGGCTGGCTTTCTGCAAACGATTCAATGAATTCTGTCTAAAATCTTTCTTTCCCGGTTTGTGATCAAACTGGCTAAAATGATTACATTCAACCTTCTATCCGTTAAGCTATGCTCGTAAAAACATATGGCAGTGCGGTGTATGGAGTCGATGCCATCACGATCACTGTAGAAGTAAATATTGATAAAGGCGTTAACTTTTTTCTCGTCGGTCTCCCAGACAGCGCCGTGAAGGAAAGCCAACAACGAATTGATGCCGCACTCGGCAACACGGGTTATCGCCTGCCCATTAAAAAAATAACCATCAACATGGCTCCGGCTGATATACGAAAAGAAGGATCAGCGTATGACCTCCCATTGGCATTGGGCATCCTGGCCGCGAGCAAGCAGATCGAAGCGCCAGATATCGAAAAATACCTCATCATGGGTGAGCTTTCGCTGGATGGAAGTCTGCAACCCATCAAAGGCGCTTTGCCCATGGCCATTCAGGCGCGCACGGAAGGTTATCGGGGATTTATCCTCCCCATGGACAATGCACGTGAAGCTGCCATTGTGGATGGAATCGAAGTTTATGGCGTACGAAACATCACCGAGGCTATTGATGTGCTTCAAAACCCGGGGTCGATTCCAGCAGTGCATGTGGATCTCAAAGAAGCTTTTGCCTTTTCAGCAAAAAGCCACGGTTTCGATTTCAGTGATGTAAAAGGCCAGGAAAATGTAAAACGCGCGCTGGAAATTGCCGCAGCAGGTGGCCACAATATCATTTTGATCGGCCCTCCCGGAGTTGGTAAAACCATGCTCGCCAAAAGAATTCCAACCATTCTCCCCCCGCTGACCCTGGAGGAAGCGTTGGAAACCACAAAGATTCATTCGGTGTCGGGCATCCTTCCGACGGGTACCGCCCTGATCACCGAACGACCATTCCGCAGCCCCCACCACACGGTGAGCGACGTGGCTCTCGTAGGCGGAGGCAGCAACCCAAAACC
>JBBSDD010000481.1:0-2849 GCA_038249755.1 Flavobacteriales bacterium
ACCCGGTGTTCAGCCAGATCTGGAAGGATTTGATTACATCCTGGAGCGCCAACTCAAACCAGAAGCCCGCAACGATGTGGGACCGCTGTTGGCGCAACTCGGTATTCAGCCTACGTCAATGATCGATATTTCCGACGGACTCGCATCAGAGCTCATCCACATTTGCGATCAGAGCAAGCTGGGCTGTATGCTTTACGAAGAGAAAATCCCCATCGATCCGACAGTGATTACCGCTTCTGAAGATTTTCGGCTCGACCCGACTCTCTGCGCTCTGAATGGGGGCGAAGATTACGAATTGCTATTCACCATGCCCATCGGCGATTTCGACAAGCTCAAGGGCAATCCGAATTTCACTGTGATTGGCCACATGACCGACGAAGGTCCTGCCCAAATGATGGCCCGGGATGGCAGCGTGCATAAATTGACGGCGCAGGGATGGGATGCGTTTTTGATGGATTTACCGTCGTAGAGACGAGGCATGCCTCGTCTCTACAAAATATCCTTTTCCGGTGCCTTTACCTGCAAAACCTTTGCGATCGGCTGATTTGTTATTTTGGCTTCAGCCCAGGCCTGGAAATCAAAGTATTCAAACACCGTTTTCTCGAAAGGATCTTTCTCCAGCACAGAAAGTGCCGCAGAAAATTCCTGAATGAATCGCATTTCGGATTTATCGCCAGCTGATTTTGATACGTTTTTCATGAATTCCATGAAAATCTTTTCAAATTTGAATTGACGCTTTCGGGTATCGAGATGGCGTTTCAGACTTTTCAGGGTATACGGAATCACATCGTAGTTTTCCATTTCCAGGTGAATGAGCAGGTGGAACATTTGCGCAAAACAGAATTGATCTTCCGTGGTATCAATGGGCACGGAATTCAGCAACGCGTTGTTCCACAGCAGGGCTTTTTTGAAATCTGCCCCAACAAAGAACATAGTGGAAATGGAATGATAAAATGATGCCCGGCGCACATCGCTCAGCCGCGGTTCCCATTTCGGTAAAATTTCTTCTATTTCGACACAGAGCGGTATCCCGCGCGACACATTGCCAAGAATGTTGCAAATGGCCAGTTCCAGGCTGTACGTATTGGTAAAAATGCGCAATTCGAGATCTTCAGTCAGTTGCTGCGTGAGGGTGGCAGGCAGGTTTCGACTCTGACGCAAATACAAATCCACCTCTTCAAATTTGTTCAGTTTCGCAGTGACGTAGACCAGATTGGTGAGTACCGCAATGTAAATTCCCGGTTCATCTTTGATCACCTCCAGATTTTCTTCGATGAGCGCTTTGTTCTTTTTGAGCGCTTCATAACTTTTGGAATAATCGCCCAATGAAAAGAAATAAACAGACTCTGTGTGGTTGGCCAGATACGCCGCTTCAAAACTCGGAGCGGAGGCAGAATTTTTTACGATTTCGGCGACTTCTTTTGCGAGACTTGTCGCTTCGGACTTGTCGCGGACTTGTCCTTTTTGAAAAAGTTTTAGGAATACCTTGCTTTTGGCAAACCACAATTCAGATTCTGCATTGATCTTCTTTAATGTATCCTGCTCCAGCTGAAAGAGGGCTTCGATATCCACGCCTTTATTCTTTTCATAATGATCATTCTCAGCTAGTCGTTTCTGTCGGCGAATAATCTGAATCAGCGGCCCCCATTTTTCATGCTTTACTGCGAGTTTTTGGGCGGTGTTCAAAACCCGCTCACATTGTCCATACAATGCTTTTTGATATAATATTTCGGCGTAGTGCAGGTTTTGGTTGAGCTCGGCTTCAGTAGATTTCGAAGCGTGAAAAGCATCGAGGCTGCGCAAAATCTGGTTGTAGAGTCGATTCTTGGCAATGGAAAAATGTTTTACAAAAGTCTGGTCTTCAAAAGAATTGAGGATCAGCTCTTCGTTATATATCGCCTGTTTATCGATTTTATTAAAGAGTTGGATATAATTCTTTTTTTCTTTGGTGTGGTGCCTTTCGGAATATAGCTTGAAATAACGCTTCTCTGCACTGGTCAGTGATTTTATTAAATCGTGTAACTGGTTAATAATTCGATTGGACATGTATAGTTTTATAATAATTCAAAATGATGACCGCAAAAAATATTTCTCCTGAACGAGGTATGCATGATGATTCACAATATACCTGAGATATCCTACTGGCGATTAGTGCAAAAAAATATTCTGTAATATCCTGCTTAAATATAAGCGAAATAGAAATGTATTGGCTCCAAAATAAAAAAGCCTTCCGGAAGAGAAGGCTTTTTCAGAGATGTATAGAATTTTTTATTTATTGACCTGTAGGGTTTGCCGGACGGGTGGGTTTTCCACCAGTTTCATCATCGTCGTCGTCGTTGATTTCGAGCGCACCTGCTCCGTTTCTAAAACTGGCACGAATCTCTCTTGAGCGTTTTTCATTGTCGCCAGGCGTTTCAATTTTTGTTTTCTCAGCAGCAGCGGGTGATTCGAGCTCGTCCTTCGCGCAAGACGTGAGCGCCAGGGCGATGATTCCGATGATTAAAAACTTGAGATTATTGATCATGATCAATGGTATGAGAGATAAAAGTAGGGAAATATATTTACAAGTCCACAACGTCGTATGAAATATTTGTCGTTTGACCCACCAGAGGTCGTTTTGGTAATTTGATGAGCACCCTGGTTCCCAGAATTTCTCCTTGCCCACCATGCATCTGAACAGGCCCCTCTATCACGTAGTTCAATCCAGTCATTCGTTTATAGAGCAAAATCCGACTTTGTGTGATCTCCATTCCTTTGGAAATATGGCTTCCGGGTTCCGCGCGTTTCTGGTCAAGACTCGTGTCGATTCCGATACCATTGTCGGAAATGAGAATCTGATAAAACGCGCC
>JBBSDD010000482.1:0-2837 GCA_038249755.1 Flavobacteriales bacterium
AAAGGAGGGGTGTCCGCAGGACGGGGTGGTTGCTTACCAATTAAATCACGGGTGTCCGCAGGACGGGGTGGTTGCTTACCAATTAAATCAAGGGTGTCCGCAGGACGGGGTGGTTGCTTACCAATTAAATCACTGGTGTCCGCAGGACGGGGTGGTTGCTTACCAATTAAATCACGGTTGTCCGCAGGACTGGGTGGTTGCTTGCCAAAATAGCTTTTAACCTCATCCAACAAGCCCCCCGGATTGTTCCAAACCCACTTATTTTCAAATCTTAAAACACGTATCCCGGCATATTCCAAAAATAAATCCCGCTCCCGGTCATATTCTGCCTGGGTGGCTTCGAAATGGCCTTGTCCATCCAGCTCAATGGCCAGATGCTCTTCAGGACAATAGAAATCCAGAATGTAATTGGCAAAACTGTGCTGTCGTCTGAATTTTTTTCCTTCAAGGCCTTTGCCCTTTAATAAAGTCCACAGTTTTGCTTCAGCAGGTGTTAAATGATTTCGAAGATTCTTGCGGAAGGTTTTTAGGTACGGGAGGTTGTTGAGTTGAGAACTACTTCCGTGGGTTGGGTTAGGACCACTGCCGTGGGTTGGGTTAGAACCACCTCCCCCTTCGGGTACTCCTCCTTGAAAAGGAGGAGAGTGTGTTATGTAATATGCGCTTTTCAAAAGCTCGATCCAGAGTCGCAGGCGGCAAATCTTTACAGAATTGGGGTTGATGTCCACCCCGAAAAGGCAGTTTTCGATGATGGTCTGCTTTTCGTGAAAAAGGGTTTCCTGTATGCGCTGGCTTTCTTTGTTGCCGGGGTTGTATTCAAAGAGTCCGCCTTCTTCGTCGGTTACAATAAGCTCATCATTCACCACTTCCACCTGGTATTCTTTCAGGCGTCTGCCGTCGCGGTCCTGCAGAATTTTTAAGTCATTTTTTACAGCGATCACCTCGTTTAGAGACGAAACCAGAAAGTGACCTGAGCCCACGGCCGGGTCGCAAATCCTGATGCTGTTTACGATGGTGTTGGCTTCCGTGGTATCTTCAATTTTGTTGTACAGCTCATTCAGGTCCGTGCACGTCCAGTTTTTGGTTTCATTAAACTTCTGCACCACCGCCTTCCGGATCGTTTCGCGGCACATATACATGGTGATGAACCCCGGTGTGAAAAACGACCCGTCTTTGTACCCGTTTATTTTCTCAAAAATCAGTCCGAGCACCGACGCATTGATCAGCGTTTTGTTGTCTTCCTGAATATCTTCCGAACCTTCACTGCTGAAATCATACGCATTCAGAAATTCAAACAGATATTCCAGCGTGGATATTTGCCCTGTCCGCTTTTTGCCCTGATCGTTTTTCAAAACGGTGGATGAAATGACGGGGATGGTTTTTTCGTCTTTCAGGTTGCTGATAAACAAAGTGACCTGTTCCATTTCCGTTGGCTCAAACAGCGACGAATTGAGATAGGGCACTTTCGCAAAAATGGTTTTTACATCCGGGTTTCGTTCTTCATATTTTCTTGCCAATACCTGAAAAAACAAACTGTTCAGGTCGTCATAGTTTTTAATTTTTTCAAGGTTCAAAAACGTGTAGCCCTTGTCGCCTTTGTGGTAGGTGATGAGTTGGGCTTCGAGCAATTTCAAAAACAAAATCCGGTTGATCCAGGTGATGGCGAGCTCCAGCGCCACGTTCAAAAGCTTTTCTTGTTGGCTATCCCCATATTGGCTCGATCGTTCCAGGCGACTGATTTTGTCCGTGCTATCCAGCTGAATGATGGCATCTTCCAGCAAACTTCCCGTGTTTCGCTCGCCTTCTTTTTGTCGCCCAATGAGTTTTTTGCCGCCTTCTTTCGTTTCGTTGAGACCGATGATGTGCAGCAACTCGGTGTAGAAGCGTTTGTCAAGGCTGTTGCTGTCGTTGGCAAATGGAAGCTTTAAAAGATGTTCGGGCGACAGCAGCTTGAAGAGCGCGATCAGTTTGTTGTCATCGGCCTTGTCATCATTCCGCAAGGGTCTTTGATAGTCTTGCAAATTGAAGTACGTATATTCAATTTCGGTCGTGATATCTGCGATAAACGGCTCGGCTATTTGCTTGTAGAAAAAGTCGGTTTTGGTCTCCGCCAAACGTCCGCCTTCGAAATCGTGGAATTGTTTTACCAGGTTTTTGTTTTGCGCAAAAAACCGGTCAAATGTGGTGGCATCAAATATGAACCATTCATTGATATTGGTGATCACCAGGTGTTTTACTTCCAGATTTTTGTGCGTGATGCGTTCCCGCAAATAGTACAGCACCAGCTCCTGAAAAGCTTTCGTATTGAGCCGGGCTCCACCACCGGCTACCTGCGGCATTTCCGTTCTGTTCGTCGGCTTTTTCGCTTCGAGAATTACCCCAACCGAACTTTTGGCCATGTCGCCATTGTGGATCACCAGATCGTTGCGTCCCTTGGTATTGATGAAATGATTGGGCTCGTAATACGTCTTTTTCAGAAAATCACTCACCAGATTTTTATGAAACTCTTCCGATTCCGTTTCATTCGTCCTGTCGAGCAATTGAATCAGGTTCGTTTTGAAACCTTCAATTTCACTTCTGTTCGGTTTTATTTTCAAAAAGGCTTTGTTCAGGGCCTTTCTGGGTTTCAATGGGGTCATGGTCATTTATGGGTGGTCTCTGTTTGGGAGGTTAAAGTAAGGATTTTGGCGGATTGTGAAAACCGTTTAATCGGGAGTGCGAACAACGTTGTTGGAATAAATCGAACCTCCTTCCGGTCTAAAGAGGGCTTTGCGCAAATGAATCAGAAAAACTTGTCTGGATATGCGACTACCATGTAGATGTGATGAATTGGCCAG
>JBBSDD010000483.1:0-2836 GCA_038249755.1 Flavobacteriales bacterium
ACTCTATTCAATGAAAGCAGATTTACCAATCTGTTTATTAAATATCACAACAATTTATTCCAGCATGTAATAACTGGAATACCTGTAGGAAAAAATTATTTTGTGGAAAATGCCCTGTTAAGGCTTAGAAATACGAATGTGTCATTTTGGTTGTTTTTTTGTTTGGTTAGCAACGTAAAACTTCTTTAAAAGAATTACCAGACAAATATATAGACCTGGGGTGATAATGTCAATAGTATTTTTAAAAGTATGCAATCGAAACCGCACAATTGAGGAGAAATACCTATTTGATGAAGGAGCGTGCGTTACCCATTTAATGCCTGAAGGAGTTATTTCAATTTTGGCTGGTTTTACGTTGGGTAGACATGTGAAATAACAAATGTTATCGTTAATCAAAGTCCATTTCCTTCAGTTTTTGATTTTTGTAAAATGCCTTTGCGAACAAAAAAAGTAAAATGAGCCCCGGATTTTATCTTGTGTCCATCATCGGTTTTTTTACAATCGCCAGGTGAAGCAAGGCATCGCCCTGGTTTACGATTGGCATATTGTTATGCCCAATGATAAATGCCTTTTCTTTTGATTTTACTTTCAGGCTGAACTCACCGAATGGATCGGTGATATGACCCATCAGATCATTCCGACTTACAAATGTCCCCGACTTCTGGAGACCTCGGAACAATCCAGACCTTTTGGCCCGGAGCCAGGATGATGTCTCGCAAAAAATTGGCTGTACGGTTATTTCCGGTGCATCTGCGATCATTCCCAAGCTTTTGAGAAGGCGCATGGCGCCTGCTGTTCCTTCAATGACAACTTCCTCATCCAGGCGCAGGCTTTCTCCGCCTTCGTAAACAAGAATTGTTTTGCCCATCCGGAAAGCTTGCTGGCGAAGACTTTTGGAGATCAGCCCACTTTGTAGAATTACCGGGGCGGCAAACGCCCTAGCCAGCGCTTCAGCCTGAGGGTCGGCTGCTGCAAATCGCACCTGAGGGAAATTGTACCGTGAGGCACCACCTGTGTGGAAATCAATTCCAAGATCTATTTTGTCGAGAATGTTATGTGTCAGAAAATGAGCGACCAAAGCAGCGAGGGAGCCGGTGGTGCTGCCTGGAAAACTTCGGTTGATGTCCTTGCCATCGGGAACCTGCCTGCTGAAATTGATAAAACCGTAAATATTCATTACGGGGATGGCTATCACGGTGCCCTTCAGCAAATCATTGAAAACCACCTTTTCGACCATGCGCCTTACAATTTCGATCCCGTTGATTTCATCACCGTGGAGCCCACCGCTTAGCAATACCACCGGACCTGGCTCCGCGCTGCGATATACGTATATGGGAAGATCGATGATGGTGCCGGAAGGCAATCGGGCTATATTTGCTTTTACCCGGGTGTATGTGCCAGGCAACAATGTTTTACCATTTATAATGAGCCGATCTATGTGGTCTGTCATTTTGCTTAAGCGACAAATATACTTCATTTCAAAAAGCGACAGCCCATTTCGAAAACACTATCTTTGACGGTCCCGACCGGATAAATTTCTATGCAACATCCCAATTATCAGGACAAACTTATTCTTGGCAGAAAAGAAAAAATTGAATTTCCCGATCAGGATCGCGCAAATATCGTTGCGCGAATAGACAGCGGTGCGAGATCCTCTTCGGCTCATTGTGACAAAATTTGGGTGGAACAAATGGGTGGTCAAAAAGTGTTGTGTTGTTATTTTCTCAAGCGATCGCGAACGGTTGTCCGGTTTGAAAAATATATCCGGCGTCGGGTCAAAAGTTCCAACGGAACGCTCCAGACGAGGTATGTGGTGAAATTAAAGATCAGGCTTCACAATGTGGAGCGCATTACTGATGTAACTTTGACGGATCGCTCTACCATGAATTATTCTGTGTTGCTTGGTCGACGTTTTCTGATGGGCAAGTTTATAATTGACGTTTCAAAAAGTTACTTGCAAAGCAAGAAGTAATTATGCGCATTGTTATCCTCTCACGAAATTCAAAATTATATTCTACCCGGAGGCTTCGCGAAGCAGCAGAAGCGCGCGGCCACGAGGCCATTGTTATTGACCACTTGCGCTGTTCGCTGATTGGCGAACACAACAATCCAAGGGTTATATACAACGGCGAAGATTTAACAGACGTTGATGCTGTAATTCCCCGTATTGGTGCGTCCGTTACGTTTTATGGGACGGCCGTGGTGCGGCAGTTTGAGATGCAAAAAGTCTTTTCAGTAAATTCCTCTATTTCAATTGTTCGCTCCCGTGATAAATTGAGAAGCTTGCAGATATTTTCACGTCACGACATCGGCATTCCGAAAACTGTTTTTACCCATCATCCCAAGAGCGTGGATAATTTGCTTCGGGAGATTGGTGGTGCTCCGGTCGTTATTAAATTGCTGGAAGGCACACAAGGAATCGGCGTGGTTTTGGCTGAAACCAAAAAAGCAGCCCGGTCGGTGGTCGAAGCTTTCCATGGATTAAAGGCAAACATGCTGATCCAGGAATTTATCGCCGAGGCGGGTGGCGCTGATATTCGCGCATTTGTGGTAGATGGGAAAGTCGTGGGAGCGATGAAAAGACAAGGTGCGGAGGGTGAGTTTCGATCAAACTTGCACAGAGGAGGTTCGGCCAAAGCGGTAAGACTTACTCCAGCGCAGAGAGCTTTGGCGCTGAGCGCATCCAAAGCCATGGGCCTCACGATGGCTGGTGTGGATATGCTCGAGTCGTCACGCGGTCCGCTCGTGTTGGAAGTCAATTCCTCTCCCGGCCTTGAAGGCATTGAAGCTGCAACCGGCAAAGACATCGCCGTCGCCATCATCAAATGCATCGAAG
>JBBSDD010000484.1:0-2835 GCA_038249755.1 Flavobacteriales bacterium
AATCGAAAACTTTCCAAATTTGACTGAAAGCGGTTCAACATCGTACGGCTTTGGTTACAAATGTTATCCGATTTAATTATAGTTAACCTGACATTTCTATATAATGACATTCAATAATATATATCGATTTAATGTAGTATAAGTTTAAGTGAATGGCCGTAACGATATGTCGGAAGATTCAATCATTTCCCTACATTTGCACGCGGCGACATATACAAATGTAAACAATGGAACTTCCAGAGCGAATTGCCACCATCATGAAGGTGAATCAACACACTCCGGCATCTTTTGCCGAGGTGTTGGGTGTACAACGATCGAGCATATCGCATGTGCTGAATGGCAGGAACAAACCTTCCATGGATTTCATCCAAAAGATTCTGGAAAACTTCCCGCGGGTTGATGCCAGTTGGCTCATCACAGGTCTTGAACCGCAGCCAATGAGTGAAGCAAAGAAGGAGTCGAAAAAGGTAGATACGATCAAAGAAATCACCAACCCGGTGCCAGCTTCCGCAAAAAAAACGAACCAACGTCAGATTGAACGGATTGTCATATTCTATTCAGATCGTACCTTTGAAACGTATGAATCAAAGTAACCTGAGGCCTGCCTTATTTCTCGACAGAGACGGTGTAATCAACCACGATCCCGACGACTATACCAGGAATATTCTGGAATTCACCATTTTGCCGGGTGTGCTGGAGGCCTTGAAACGGTTTTCAGACGCGGGGTACGTTATCATCGTAATTACCAATCAGGGCGGAATTGCCAAGGATTTGTACAGCATTTACGACTTTTATGAAATCGACCGCTATATGCGGGCAACTTTTCTGGAAGCCGGTATTCAATACCTGGACACATATTTCTGTCCACACCACGATGCGATCAGTCAGTGCCTTTGCAGGAAACCGCATCCGGGAATGATCGACAAAGCCATCGCCGTGCACGGAATTGACCGCGCGCGCTCATTCATGATCGGTGATAAATTTAGGGATGTAGAAGCAGCGGAAGCCGCAGGCGTGAAGGGAATCAAAGTAGACGTAAACGGAGACTTGCGGGAACTGGTGCTTCCTGCA
Source organism: Flavobacteriales bacterium (assembly GCA_038249755.1). Taxonomy (GTDB): domain Bacteria; phylum Bacteroidota; class Bacteroidia; order Flavobacteriales_D; family Cryomorphaceae; genus JBBQZU01. The sequence goes on from JBBSDD010000484.1 coordinate 1,072, forward strand.
AGCTGATTATCTCAAGCTCTTGCAGAGTCCAAGCCATCCACAACCACATGCGACCAATTCTCACCCGACTTAATCCTGTAAAGTTGCATTTCGCTGATGCCAAATTGTTTGGCAATCATTTTCATACGCGTTTTGCGCTTGGGATCAAATATTTTCTTTTTGATTCGCATCACGTCCGTAGAGGTGAGTTTGTGCCCTTTGGTTGGCTTGACGAGTTTCCGGGCCGCGCGACTCTCTAGCACATAGGGACTTTTTTGTTGGTGCACTTCCATGTCTCGCTTCGATACCCATAGAAGATTTAAAAAGTAGTTTTTCTTCTTATTATAGTCAAGGTGAATGACATACTGCAAATCGTCGCCCTCTTTGTTTAGAAAGTATTCGGCTACCAGTTTGTGCACATAAAAAGTCTTTGATTTGCCGAAAGGCCTGCACACAAATGTGCAATATCCACCCAGGCTACCTCCCCGCAACAGCTTTCCGGCGGTCATATCATCCGTAAAACTGATTAACCTTCCATAATTGGAAATACTGTAATTGTATCTGAGCGCATTGCTGCCCAAATCTATTTTTCGCCACTGCTCATCGGGATAAGACCTCATCTACCTAATTTTAGAATATTAACAAAACAGGGAGAGAAGAAAAAGGTTTTGAAATGGCTAAAAATTTATGTAAATAATTGATTTAGAACACAATTTGCTGTCTTTTGCTGAAATGATTCGATTTCTCAAAACACCCAACCGCTGTTTGTCGTTCTTTTGAAGCTCCCTACTTTTGTGTAGCCCTGATGAAAATACCGAAAGCCCAGATTTGTACCTACGGTGAATATAATTTTTCGCGAAAGCGGGATGCCTTCACAGCATTTACAAATATGGGTCGCAGAGCTGGAATTTTTGGGAAACCAGCAGACCTGGTTTTCGCGAAATTGATGGGCACAGGTAGCGGCAATGGTTTTAGTATTTTACCAAACCTGAGTAATTACGCCATTTTTATGGTTTGGGAATCAATGGATGCAGCCGTGCTCTTCCACAAACGAAATGAAACAATACGCTGGTACAAAAGCACATCGGATCAAAGTGCCGAATTTTGGCTGAAACCACTTAAGAGTCATGGCATGTGGTCGGGGCAAAATCCCTTCATCCCTTCCGAACCGGATTCCAAAAACGCGATGCTTGCAGTGCTCACAAGAGCCACCATTCACACCCGGCATCTGCCTGAATTCTGGTGGAATGTGCCGGATGTCAGCAGTTTTATGTCTGGTGCAGATGGCTTGCTTTACCGACTGGGAGTTGGCGAGTATCCACTCATGATGCAGGCCACATTCAGCGTGTGGGAAAATCGGGAAAAGCTCATGAAAGCAGCATATGGCAATACCGCTCATGCGGAAATTGTGAAACGAACCCGCGAAAGAGGCTGGTATTCAGAAGAAATGTTTACCCAATTTGAAGTGATTGGATGTGAAACAAAAGGAGATCAATTCACATCGCTCGCGACCTCTATTCCTGCTGGAAATCCAGGCTCACCGAATTGATGCAATATCGCAATCCGGTAGGTGCTGGCCCATCCTCGAAAACATGCCCGAGATGCCCACCACATTGTCCGCAAACCACTTCGGTGCGCACCCAACCAAGACTTCGGTCTACCACATCCACTACATTCGTATCGCCGATCACTGTGAAAAAACTCGGCCATCCGGTGCCGGAATCAAACTTGGTTTTAGAATCAAATAATGGCAATTCGCAAGCGGCACAAACAAAAACGCCCTTG
>JBBSDD010000485.1:0-2834 GCA_038249755.1 Flavobacteriales bacterium
AGTGATCTTTTGGGGTAAAAGATTAAACGCATCTTTTTTAATTCTGTCCAGATTTAGGATGGATTTTTTCAGCGACTTTCCATTCAATATCATCGGAAAATCAGTAATTTTAAATTCTGGTTTTAATCACATGTGGAATACCAATTCCGGTTACGGCTATTTATAACAACGAAATATGAATGACGCTCTCCAAAGGCTGCGCGAAGCAGAAGTCAAAGCCAATACGTTGTTTCAAGCAATAGAAGACCGACAGTTGATCCTTCCGGGAAAATCTGAAAAAGAGTTGAACACGGAAATTTTTGATCTCGCTTTTGAACTGTTTGGAATTAAGAAGTATTGGCATAAACGCATTGTGCGCTCAGGAAGAAACACGCTTTTGCCTTATTCTGAAAATCCACCTGACCTGACTTTGCAAAAGGATGACATTCTTTTTCTGGATTTCGGTCCTGTATTCGAAGATTGGGAAGCGGATTTTGGTCGCACCTATGTATTGGGCTCTGACCCGGTAAAGCTACGGCTCAAGGTTGATGTGGAAAGTGCATGGCTGGAAGGCAAGGCTTTTTACGACAAGTATAGAAATACGCTCACCGGAGCAGCGTTCTACAATTTTTCCAGGGAAATGGCCGAGCGGTATGGTTGGAAATACGGAAATGAACACTGTGGGCATCTCATCGGAAGCTTTCCACATGAGCGCATCAGCGGTGAGAAAACGGCGAATTATATTCATCCAGACAATCACAAGCTCATGTCAGAGCCAGACGACCACGGGAATCCGCGGTTCTGGATTTATGAGATACATCTGATCGATGAAGAGCAGGAGATAGGTGGGTTTTATGAGCAATTGGTTTCCTGATATGGATAACCCAGTGAAAATAGATTTGGTTTATCATTTCAATGATTTCAGGACTATACCACCTTTTTAATTGAATGATTATTCAAAAATTTAGAACGATTCTACATTTAAATATTTCTTTACAAACCCTAGGGCTGTTATAAATAAATGTTTGATAGTCATATAAAAAATTGCACAATTCTAATGTCTAGTGGAGCTGCTCAATGTATGAATAAACAGATACTTTACTCAAAATGTCAATTGTCGATGTATTATTCCGTTGGAATATTATTTAAACAAATCAGAAACTGATTTTTTATTTATGGAAGATCCAACTACTTGTTGAGGGCATTTGAGAAAGTAGGTTCTCACCCAGCGCTGCAGAAGATGCAAATGGTTGTTTTGGATGAATGGTGTAATATTCCGCTTTGACTTCGAATGAATCCCGGAGAAAACACCACGGTTTCATCTGAACAAATCCAGTCTGATCATCCTGATGAATATGTTGTTTTTTCACGCCCGGTAAATTTCCAAATTGAATGTGAGTGGGTTCGGATTTTAATCGCCCTTCACACAGTATGAGGGAGCATTCATCGCACCAAAGTAAAAACTGATACGCAGCTTGGGATTCTTCCACCGAAAGATTCAGGTGCGCCCTCAAATGTGTTTGCAGGAATTCCTGACGGGAAAGATATTCTTCCATTTGGGGAGATTTTTCCTTTTTGGGTTCGCGAAGACCATAAGCGTGCATCGAAACCATCAAGGTTACAAATTTGCTCCTGTACTGCGCTTCCCGCACCACTTGTTCTGCTTGTAACATGTTCTCACCAAAATCTCTAAAATTCAGTGGAGCACCTTTTTTGTCAATGTGCGATTCCTCTGTAAATCCAGCTTGTGCATCGTCGTGGCTGAGCACAGCGGCTATTGTTTCAATCCATTGACCGGGTCTAAATTGTGGCGCTATTTCGATGCCGAGTGCACCCGCCACAAGGGCGTGGTTGCGCTGAAATAATATTTCCCATCTGTCGGATTTGTCGCGCACGATCATGTTATTTATTTTCCCGGAAGGCCCAAAAACTCTGCCACACAATGGCCTTCGAACAAAACAATACTCCAGCCTGCATTGATTAAAAAACAGGTACATTTATAAACAAGAGCACGGGGTATTTTTAAAGCCACTTATTATGCACTTAAATTAAACGAATTCGGCATGGACAGAATATTAATTACAGGTGCAACCGGCAATGTTGGATTGGAGATAATTCGTGCATTGTCGGAAAAATCTCCAAAAAGTGAAATATACGCTGGGGTAAAAGATCCCGGAAAAGCGGATGAGAGACTCTTGGGTGATCATGTGAAAAAGGTGGCTTTTGATTTTACAAAGCGCGACTCCATAGCACAAGCATTCAGGACATGTGATATTTTATTTCTCCTGAGACCGCCGCAAATTTCGGATGTCAAAAAATATTTCGCGCCATTGATCGACCTGGCTTCTGAACAAGCTGTCAAACATATCGTTTTTCTTTCAGTTCAGGGGGTGGAAAAAAGCACAATTATTCCGCATCATAAAATTGAAAAACTCATCGTGGAAAGCGGGATCAATTATACATTTTTGCGACCTGCCTATTTTATGCAGAATTTTCTCACCACACTGCGGAAGGATTTGATCAGGCGGGACTTAATTTATTTGCCAGCGGGGGAGGCGCGATTTACGTTGATTGATTTGTATGATGTTGGCCGGGTAGGAGCAGAAGTTTTATTAAATAGCGAAAGCCACATGAACCAGGCCTATGATCTCACAAATGATGAACAACTGACTTTTGAAGAGATGGCGAAACAACTTTCTGAAGTTCTTGGAAGAAATATCCGGTTTAAATCGCCTGATTTATTGTCTTTTTATTTGAAAAAGAAAAAGAACGGGATGGAATATGGAATGATTATGGTCATGATAATGTTGCATCCCGTTCTTTTTCTTTTTCAAATAAAAAGACAATAAATCAGG
>JBBSDD010000486.1:0-2834 GCA_038249755.1 Flavobacteriales bacterium
AAAGCATTTGAAGCAGCCCGGGCGATGATGCAAAGGCGCGAAGTAGAATTTGATTCGGAAGATAAGGCAATATTCAACCAAATCTTCCGGTTTGATGAAGAGATGCGCCAGTTTAACCACTAATCCTGTTTGGCACGGGGCTTGACAACATATATGACTCGCGCAAAAACCAGGGCAATCCTGACATAATGACTTGAAATCTCATGAAGAAACGCAACATGTTTGAATCACTTGAATTTTCCGATATAGTAGATACCGAAACCGAATTTATTCCGCTCATAACCAGCGAGGACGAGGAGGCGATGAACAATGAAGAAACACCGGTTGAACTGCCCATTCTTCCCATTCGCAACACTGTTTTATTTCCCGGCGTCGTGCTGCCCATCACGGTTGGGCGCGACAAAAGCATCAAACTCGTGCAGGATGCATACAAAGGCAACCGTACTGTCGGTGTGATCAGTCAGAAGGAGCAAAATATTGAAAACCCGGAATTTGAAGACCTCAATACGATAGGTACAGTGGCGCACATCATGCGCTTGCTCAAAATGCCAGATGGCAGCACCACGGTGATCATTCAGGGCAAAAAACGTTTTGAACTGCTGGAGATGGTCACCAATGAGCCCTATATCAAGGCACGGGTCAAGGAATTTCCAGAAATCAAACCGACAAAAAATCTGAAAAAATTTGAAGCACTCGTTGGTTCGTTAAAAGACCTCGCCCTTCAGATTATCAAACAATCTCCAAATATTCCAAGTGAGGCTGGCTTTGCCATCAAAAATATAGAGAGTTACAGCTTTTTGATCAATTTCATTTCGAGCAATATGAACGCCGAAGTGAAAGACAAACAGCGATTGCTGGAAACAGCCGATTTGCGCCGACGCGCCGAAATGGTGCTCGAATACCTTACCAAAGAATTACAGTTGCTCGAACTGAAAAACGACATTCAATCGAAAGTCAAAACGGATATTGATCAACAGCAGCGTGAGTATTTTCTGCACCAGCAGATGAAAACCATTCAGGAAGAACTCGGTGGCAATCCACAGGACGAACTGATTGGTGATCTGCAGCTTAGAGCCGGAAAAAAGAAATGGAATGAGGTAACTGCCAAAGCTTTTAACAAGGAGCTCGAGCGTCTCGAACGGATGAATCCACAAGGGGCTGATTATTCCGTGCAGCTCAATTACATCGAGCTTCTTCTGGAACTTCCCTGGAATGAATTTTCGAAAGATAAATTTGATCTCACACGGGCGCAACGCATTCTGGACCGCGATCATTACGGACTGGAAAAAGTGAAAGAGCGCATTATTGAACACCTGGCTGTGCTCAAGCTGAAGGGAAATATGAAGTCCCCCATCCTCTGCCTTTACGGCCCTCCCGGCGTGGGAAAAACTTCACTGGGCAAATCGGTGGCCGAGGCACTAGGAAGAAAATATGCCAGGATGTCGCTTGGCGGACTCCGCGACGAAGCAGAAATTCGCGGGCACAGGAAAACCTATATCGGCGCCCTTCCCGGCCGGATCATCCAAAACATCAAAAAAGCCGGAACGTCCAATCCGCTTTTTGTACTTGATGAAATAGACAAGCTCGGACGTGATTCGCATGGAGATCCATCTTCTGCGATGCTGGAGGTGCTCGATCCCGAGCAAAACAGTGCTTTTTATGACAATTATGTCGAACTCGACTATGACCTGTCTAATGTGATGTTCATCGCTACCGCAAATACTTTGAATACGGTACATCCAGCGCTTCGGGACAGGATGGAAATCATAGAAGTAAATGGGTACACCGTAGAGGAAAAAGTGGAAATCGCGAGACGTCATTTGCTACCCAAGCAGATTGAAGAAAATGGACTGAAAAAAGACCAGATTAAGATTACCAAACCGGTGTTTGAGCGCATTGTAGAGGAGTACACCAATGAATCTGGTGTAAGGGGCCTGGAAAAGAAAATTTCCAAGCTCGTGAGAAATCGCGCGAAGCAAATCGCAATGAATGAGCCCTGGGAGGCCAATATTCCGATTGAGCAATTGAATACAATTCTCGGTCCGGCTCATGCCAAAGACAAATACCAGGACAACGATGTGGCTGGTGTGGTCACAGGTCTGGCCTGGACGCCGGTTGGTGGAGATATTCTTTTCATAGAAACCTCTATCACAAAAGGAAAAGGCAAACTAACCCTGACGGGAAATCTCGGTGATGTGATGAAAGAATCTGCCATGATCGCCATGGAATATTTGAAATCACATTCCGATACAATTGGTTTGGATCAGGATGTATTTGACAAATGGAACGTGCACATGCACGTACCTGAAGGTGCTACGCCCAAAGATGGCCCATCTGCCGGAATCACCATTCTCACTGCCCTTGCTTCTGTATTTACCCAGCGCAAGGTGAAGAAATATTTGGCGATGACCGGAGAAATCACCCTCAGGGGAAAAGTGCTTCCGGTGGGTGGAATCAAAGAAAAAATTCTCGCTGCCAAACGCGCCAATATCAGGGAAATCATTCTGTCATCGAAAAATGAAAAAGACATCAACGAAATCAACGAGCGTTATATCAAAGGATTGACTTTTCATTACGTGGATGAAATGATTGATGTGGTAAAACTTGCTTTAACTGATCAACGGGTGGCTCAACCACTTCAGGTTGCCTAATTCATACTTTGGAGAATGCGTGCTTGGAATCCGCATTGGATTTGGTCCTGGCATAATTGCTTTTCTTCCCGTTGTTAGCATTTATTAAAACGAAGTTCTGTTGAAAATTTTACGCTTTGGTGGACTTTTGGTGTTGGGAACTTGATTTACTATTTTGCAAAGAAAAAGAAGAAAAAAATACTG
>JBBSDD010000487.1:0-2828 GCA_038249755.1 Flavobacteriales bacterium
TAGACCACAGCCAGAGTTTCCGCGCTTGCACAATTCCCAATTCCGCATTACGCACCTTTGGTTTCCTTAGCGGTGCTCATGAACACTCGTTCCTCGCTCTGATTGTTCCCAATGCGCAATTCGCCACTCCCCATTGCCAATTACTTCCCTGCGGTCAGTGAGCTCCCTTCGGTCGGTTCCCCATTCGCAAATATTCCCTTTCTTTACGCCTGTAAAAGCGCCAGTAACAGATGCCGATTGATTTTTCCGAAGAGAATTATACGGGTGACCCGAGCCAATATGAGCGAAGTCCCCTACGCCGAAAACTCTTTCTGATCATTTTTGGAACCTCCACACCATTGGGTAAACTATTTGATGTGGTGCTGCTCATTCTGATTCTCGTCAGCGTCTTCGCGGTGATGCTTGAAAGTGTCAGTTATATCAATATTAAATATGGATTCGCCCTGCGGGTGATCGAATGGGTGGTGACTGGTTTTTTCACTATGGAATACATCACACGAATTTTTATCGTAAAAAGGCCAGCCAAATACATTTTCAGCTTTTTCGGCATCATTGATTTACTCTCGATCGTTCCAACTTTTCTAAGCCTCGTTTTTGTCGGTTCGCAGAGTTTGTCCATTTTAAGAGCCCTTCGCCTTTTACGGGTATTTCGTGTTTTGAAACTGATGCGCTTTGTCAAAGAATCGCAAACGCTGGGAAGGGCATTATTGCGCAGCCGGCACAAAATCGTCGTTTTTTTCTTTTTCGTTTTGATCATCGTTTTCATTATGGGCACGATTATGTACCTGGTGGAAGGAAAACAAAGTGGATTTAACAGTATTCCACTGAGTATTTATTGGGCCATCGTAACCCTCACCACAGTGGGTTTTGGAGACATTACACCTATCACAGTAGCGGGTCAAATGATCGCCTCGGTCATCATGCTGTTGGGATACTCAATCATCGCTATCCCTACAGGCATAATTGGCGCAGAAATTTATAATGAAAGTGATCTGCAAAAGAGTACCGATCCAACCCTGATCTGCACGTCATGCGGATCGGAAACCCACAACCGCGATGCAAAATACTGCTTCCGTTGCGGAGTCCAACTGAAATCAAACCGCCAATTGGCCGAAGAGCTAAACGATCTAAAAAAATGAAAAACCTATCAAGATTTTTTTCTTGAAAAGTTTTTTGCAAACATATCCTTCTTTGCGCCGTAAGGCTATCTTTGAAACGCAGGATACCATACCCTGATTGCTTATGAAGTATTTTACGCTTGCGCCTCACCGGCCCTTGTTTTGGGCAATATTGTCTTTTTCGTTGCTCTCCAATTTTGCTTCCCATGGTCAGCTAAGTATCTCCTGCCCTGCCAACATTACACAGGATAATGATGCAGGTGAATGCGGTGCCGTGGTAAATTATACTCCACCTGTGGGCACAGGCACTGGTACCGGTCTTTTGACAACACTTACATTGGGCCTTCCCAGTGGCAGCTTCTTTCCGGTAGGTGTTACGCAAGTGAGGTACACTGTAACCAACGATCAAGGTCAATCCGCTCTCTGCACTTTTTTTATCACCGTACAAGACGTTGAAGATCCTGTTTTCGATTGCCCGCCCAATATCATTGTAAACGCCAATCCGCTAACCTGTGGGGCTGTTGTTAATTTTTCTATACCACCCGTTACCGACAATTGTGTGGTAATCGACGTGTATCAAAGTGGAGGCCTTTCAAGCGGATCCGTTTTCCCAATCGGAGAAAACAGCGTTAATTTCGAAGCGATTGATTCTGAAGTGAATTTGGGATTGTGTCGTTTGCAGATCGACGTAATCGATGTCACCACACCCACCATCGTCTGTCCTGCCAACATTTTGGTGGAAGTAATAAGCACGTGCTCTGCTGTTGTGATCTACACTGCACCCGTTGGAGTCGAAGAATGCACCATTTCAAACACTTTGCAGACAGCCGGTCTTGGTTCCGGATCAAATTTTCCCTTGGGGACTACAGTGGAAACCTACACGGTGACCGATCTCGGAGGAAATACATTGTCCTGTAGTTTTAACGTGACAGTAGTCGATATAGCTCCTCCATTGCTCAGTTGTCCCGCCGATATTTCTGTGAATGCCGCCCCGGGATCCTGTTTTGCTCAGGTGGTATTTCCACCAGCCACTGTCACAGACAACTGCCCGGGTTTTACACTTGTGCAAACAGATGGATTGCCATCTGGAACTGATTTTCCTGCAGGTACCACCACCATCGAATACACCGCCACCGACGGATCAGGCAATGTATCCGTGTGTTCTTTCAATATCACTGTAACCGAAAACAATCCGCCCACCATCGTCTGTCCGGGTAATATTGTCTTAAACACCGATCCAGGCGATTGTTTTGCAGTGGTAAATTACGCGGTTCCACTTGGAACAGACGATTGCGCAGGTGCGGCTACCGTCCTCATTTCAGGTCTCGGATCAGGTGCCAATTTTCCGATTGGAATTACCACAGAAGAGTACAGCGTCACAGACGCTTCCGGAAATGAGGCCACCTGTAGTTTTACAGTGACAGTAACCGATGTCGAAGCACCAGTGATTGATTGTCCCGGAACCCTTAATTTTCCAACGTCACCCGGACGTTGTGATGGGCTGGCGGTTTTTGGTATCCCCACCTTCACAGACAATTGTCCCGGAGGCACAATCGTTCGAACAGCCGGCCAACCTTCCAATTCTTTATTCCCAATAGGAATCACCGTGATGGAATACACGGCGACTGATGCCAATGGAAACGTTTCCATCTGCACCTTCAACGTGGTCATCAACGATGAGGAAGACCCCGTAATCACATGCCCTGCCAA
>JBBSDD010000488.1:0-2811 GCA_038249755.1 Flavobacteriales bacterium
AGCTATTTCAGCCTGATGCGGCGAAGCCATCAATTGATCCGTTTTATTTGATAATCATCATACTCAATAATGTACACAGATTTATTCTCAAAATCCTTCCCGGTGGTCGATTTGCCAAATCGGTAATTTGTATAAGTGCCAGACATGGGGTTGTCGCCAATATTTACTGGAAAGGACAACCCTTTTTCCAAAAGGGCCAATCCAAAATAAAGCGTCAGGTCGTAACCGAGGAAACCATAACCCCATTTGGAAGGTTCCATCTCGTATTTTTCGCGGTATTCTTTGAGAAAGTCGATCACAGCCTCACGCTCATAATCCACAAAATAGGGCACGGCAAGTCGCAACTTAAACCGGTTTTTGTAGGCCGCCTCCATGTTGTCGTAGCGCAACCATTGATCGAGGCCATACACCTGTATGTCGTATTTCGACTCGCTCAGGCGCGACAACCGTGTCATAAAATCACTTACAAATGCCAGTTCATTGGAAGGAACGACAAGGATATTTTTGACATCCGTTCGCAGCCATTTTGAAATTCCGGCATCCGAAAATCCCGCTTTGGTGGCGCTGCGAAGTGAGTCGGAATATTTGTTCGGGTAGGTTTGTACGGCCTCATTGTAATAGGTTTTAAACAAATTTCTAAAAGGCCAGTCTTTCGATCTTTCGCTGTTTACCATCACCACATTGTCATTCGCATGGTTGATGGCAACGTAATTGGCGAGGTATTTAAGCATCGTTTCCCGCGATGCATTCACCCGAAACAGGTATGGATTGTCTTCAAAAACTTCGTTTGAAAACGTGTTGGGAGAAACGATGTATGTCCCTTTCTCCCGTGTCATATCGCTGATTACGGCGAGACTGGCCTTGTGCATGGGACCGAAGATGATGTCCACATCGTTCATTTGTGGCTTTCGCAAAACTTCCCGCGCGTCTACCACATCCTCGCCCACATCGTATACATACACGTCGGCGTTGAGGCCGAGTTTGCGCAAAGAATCGAGTGCGATTTGCGTGCCGCGGTAGTATTCAAGGGCGATCTCCGTAAGCACGAGCATGTCTTTGCCCTGGCTCAGGCTTTTGTTGATGGTATCGCTCTGATGCAATTCGAAAGGAAGCAAAAGGGCCAGTTTGTATTTGTTGCGCGAACCTTCCTTGTAGTTCACCCCCTCGCCCATTTCTGGTGTTTGTGCAGCTTCGAGTTGTTTGCGGAATACTTCCTTGTATTTGGGAATGGTGATCCACTGACCTACGCGCAGACCACTTGGAAATTCGTTGTTGATCTTATTTAAGGAATCAAGTTGAACTTCATATTTTTTAGCAATGCTGTATGGTGTTTCTCCACGGGCAACCTGATGCACCATGAACGTATCGCTCTGCGCAGGTGCCAGAAAAACCGAGTCTACTTTGGTGCTTTGCTGCACCGGAATCCGGATGGTAGCGCCTGTGGAAAGGCTCACGGCTGCCTCGGGATTGAGTTCCGACAATTGATCTACCGTGACGCCGTATTGTTTGGCGAGCGAAAAGAATGTTTCCTTCCTTTGAACGGTGTGTAAAATGTACGCTCCATCAGTTTTTATATCTGATTTTCGGGCGGCTTTTTTATCGATGGCATCCTGCGGTATCAGCACTTCCTGTCCCACACTCAAACCCTGATCGGCGCCGGGATTGGCTTTCACCAAATCATCCACCTCAACAGCAAATTGCCGGGAAATGGCGAAGAGGGTGTTGCCTGGCGCTACAGGATAGACATAATAACTCTTGCCGTCGACTATTCTCGTCTGGTAATTTTGCGCGGAAGCGCAACCCGAAAAGGCAACGAGGAGAACAACGAAATAAGTGCTGATAAAAGAATTTTTTATTCCCATTCTATTGTGGCAGGTGGTTTTGAACTAATATCATAAACGACGCGGTTTATTCCTTTTACCCGGTTGATAATTTCATTGGATATTTTTCCCAAAAGGGCATACGGCAGGTGACACCAATCGGCGGTCATCCCATCTGTGCTCGTAACAGCGCGCAGGGCAACTGCCTTTTCGTATGTGCGCTCATCGCCCATCACGCCTACGCTTTGCACGGGCAAGAGGATGGCTCCGGCCTGCCACACATTGTCGTATTCTCCAGATTCTTTCAGGTTTTTCAAAAAGATGTAATCCACCTCTTGCAATATCTGTACCTTTTCAGGAGTAATGTCGCCGAGTATGCGGATAGCGAGGCCCGGTCCGGGAAACGGGTGGCGGCCCAAAATCTCTGCGGGCACTTCGAGTTCTTTGCCCACTCGGCGCACCTCATCTTTGAATAGGGAACGCAGCGGTTCAACCACTTTCAAATTCATAAAATCAGGAAGGCCACCCACGTTGTGGTGACTTTTGATGGTGGCAGACGGACCCTTTACGGAAACCGATTCGATGACATCGGGATAAATGGTACCCTGAGCGAGCCATTTCACGTCAGTGACCTCATGGGCTGCCTGGTCAAAAACTTCAATAAAAACACGACCGATCGCTTTTCTTTTTTCTTCGGGATCGGAAATGCCGGCAAGTGCTGCGTAGAAGTCAGCTTTTGCATCCACGCCGCGCACATTGAGTCCCATGTCTTTGTAGCTGTGCAGCACTTCTTCAAATTCATTCTTGCGCAAAAGACCGTTGTCAACAAAAATGCAAAAGAGATTTTTGCCAATGGCTTGGTGTAACAACATGGCGGCAACAGAAGAATCTACCCCACCGCTCAGCCCGAGTATCACTTTATCATCTCCCAATTGCTCCTGGAGTCCGGCCACTGTGCTTTCAACAAAACTATGTGGTGTCCAATCCTGAA
>JBBSDD010000489.1:0-2809 GCA_038249755.1 Flavobacteriales bacterium
GCCACTTCCAGGGTGGGGTCTATGGCCAGTGCAGCCTCATAATCGCGCAGCGCTTCAGGATATTTTTGGAGTTCGGAGTAAGACGCCGCCCGCATGTACAGGGCGTCGCGGTAAGAAGGTTTTAAACGGAGGGCCTCATCATAACTTTTAATGGCGGCATTGATATTGAAATCAAAATATCGCAAATTGCCCATAAAGTAATGGGCTTCAGCCAGATTTGGATCGATCTTGAGTGCTTTGCTGATTTTTTTTGTTGCTTCCGAATATTGCTCGAGGTTGATAAAAGCGGCGCCGTGGTGGGTGAGGAGCAAGGCAGATTCCCTGTTGCGCTTTTCAGCCTTTTCATAGGCCTGTATGGCCGCGACAAATTTTTCTTCTTTTTGGAAACAGTCGCCCTTAATTAGCCAGATATCAAAAGAATTGCCGTCATCTTCGATGATGCGGTCAAGCGTGGCCACGGCGTCCGTATACCGACCTGCGTCATAGAGCGTTTTGGCTTCGGCCAAAAGGTCAGACGGCTGGGCATGTCCTTTGCCGAAAAGGCAAAACAGGAGGATAAAGGAGAGATAAAGTATTCTCATACGCGGGTGTTTACGGGCGATTGCGTAAAAAGTTTTTATGATCACACGGGATGCAGCCAGGGGCAGATTTTGAGGATTTTCTGATTGTACAAAGTATCAGGTGTGAAGTATGAAGTATGAAGTATGATGTATGAAGTATGATGTATGAAGTACAAAGTACTAAGAGGTACAGCGTAGTGATTCTTGAGTCTTGAGACAAAAGAAATTTCAGCCGGGACTTTATTTTTGACATTCAATTTTATTTGGTCTTTAATATTTATGAGTTGAATGCCTTGTTTTTCAATTATTTGAATTAAATTTTCACGCTCTCTGCCTCCGGTCAGTGTATTTCAGGCATGCCCAACTTGGTACTTAATACATGGTACTTCATACAAAAAAAATCTAAAACAGCAGGTGATCCGATCTGAAATCCAGTAGAGTAGGCAGAATCCGGTCAGCAGCCAAATATCTCGGATTGTGTAGATTTTCCGAATCCGGAATGGCAATGACTTTCATTCGCGCAGCAAGTGCGGCAACCACACCGTGAAAGGCGTCTTCAAAGACCACACAATGCTGCGGCAATATACCGAGCATGTCTGCGGTGTGAAGAAAAACTGCCGGGTGCGGTTTGCCATGGGTTTCAAATTCGGCTGAATGGATGAGGTCAAAACTGTTTTTTAAATCAAAACGCTGTACCACACTTTTGATGAGTTTCAGGGGTGAAGATGAAGCAATGGCGAGTTTGAGACCAGCCTTCCGGCAAATGGCGATGGCTTCGTGAACGCCTGGCATCGGTTGCGCTTCCGTGAGGATGTACCGGGTGATGGCGTCGATAATCCGGACTTCTATCCCGGCTGCACCAATATCTTCCGCATTGGGCCTGCCCGAGTGCAGGCCGGTCCAAAGCGCCACTACTTCGTTGAGGCGGTAACCCATGGTGCTGCGACAATCATTTTCCGTAAGGTGAATGCCTACCTCACCAAAAATTTGGATTTCGGCTTTTCGCCAAAAAGGTTCGGAATCGATGAGCAACCCATCCATGTCGAAAATGGCAGCCTGAATCATGTATCCCGCCAGAAATAATTGGTGAAAATGATGAGAACGGTAAAAATCTCGAGACGGCCGATAATCATCAAAGCACCCAACATCCATTTGGCAGGAGCCGGAATGTGTGAAAAGCTGTAAGCGGGTCCCGTTTCACCGAGTCCGGGGCCAATATTTCCGAGTGAGGTGGCCACAGAACCCATGGCAGTAATGGCATCCATGCCTGTAAGTGTCAGAACCACAGACGAAAATCCGAAAATGGTGACATAGATGATGACAAATGCAAGAATATTCCGAGTGACTTCGTGGGGTATGGCTTTTCCGTTAAAGCGAACCGGAATAATGGCTGATAGATGAAGTTGACGTTTGAATTCGATGACCGAATTTTTAGCAATAATCATGTGGCGCACCACTTTCACGCCCCCGGCAGTAGAACCGGCGCTCCCTCCAACAAACATCAGTGTGAAAAAAATGATGATCGCCGCGCCTCCCCAGGTTGTGAAATCAGCCGATGCAAAACCGGTTGTGGTAATAATAGATACAACCTGGAAAACTGATTTGCGGAAAGCTTCTTCCACATGCATCTGTTGCTGGAACATCAAAATAAATGTCACGAGGAGTGTAGTTGCCAGGGTAATAAAAACATAACCTTTGAATTCTTCATTGTTGCGAAGACTTTCAAATTTGCCTTTCAAACACATGTATAACAAAACAAAACTTGTACCGCCCAAAAACATGAAAATAGTCGTGGCGTATTCGAGGTAAGGCGAGTTGAAATAGGCCATACTGGCCTGTTTGGTGGAAAATCCACCGGTAGAAAGCGTTGTCAGGCTGTGGTTGATGGCATCAAAAAAGTTCATGCCACCCACAAGCATTGCAATGCAGCAAAGGAGCGTAAGGGCGATGTATAAAAACCAAAGTCGTTTGCCCGTATCCTGGATGCGCGGCTTGATTTTATCCGTAGTAATTCCGGTCGCTTCTGCCACAAATAACTGCATTCCCCCGATGCCCATGGAGGGAAGGATACTGATAACGAGAACGATGAATCCGAGGCCCCCAATCCATTGTGTGAGGCTACGCCAAACCATGATGCTTTCTGGCAAACTTTCTATGTCGTCTAGTATGGAAGCTCCCGTTGTCGTAAATCCGGATATGCTTTCAAAAAAGGCATCGGTAAAGTTGGGAATAGCGCCTGTAATTACGAA
>JBBSDD010000490.1:0-2799 GCA_038249755.1 Flavobacteriales bacterium
TGAATGGGTGGCCGCAAGCGGCTATTTTTTGCCACGAATGCACGAATGCCATTGCATGGCCACAAATGCACGAATGAAGTTGAGGGTGTTTTAAAGCGTTGTTGTTACTCTGATTTTTTTTATTCGTGCATTCGTGGCCACTTTTTTTTCTTGCAATCAATGAAGAGGTGGCCGCAAGCGGCTTTTTTTTGCCACGAATGCACGAATGCCATTGCATGGCCACAAATGCACGAATGAAGTTGAGGGTGTTTTAAAGCGTTTATTTGGCCCTGATCTTTTTTATTCCTGCAATCGTGGCCACTTTTTTTGTGGATTTAAAAACTCACAACAAGCTCCGCAGCAAGTCGTCCAAATCGAGTCTTCGGGTATACATATGCACAGATCCATCGCCATGTCGCGGCCAAAGTTCCTCCGGTCGATCCCAATAAAGTTCCACCCCGTGGCCATCAGGATCGTCGAGATAGAGCGCTTCTGATACACCGTGGTCGCTGGCCCCGGTGAGCGGATAGTTGGCCTCACTGAGGCGCTCAAAAATGGTGGCGAGATCCTGTCGCAGTGCATAGACGATGGCCGTGTGAAACAAGCCAACCCCCGCCTGTGTTGCCTGCGGTGCATCTTTGCTAAACCAGGTGTTCAGGCCGATGTGGTGGTGGTAACCTCCCGCAGAAATAAATACGGCATCCTCCCCATGTTTGGTTGTAATCTCGAAGCCCAACAGGCCACAGTAAAAGTTGACAGCGCGGGTCAGGTCGGCCACTTTTAAATGTACATGACCTATGCGCGTAGCCGCCGGAATGGTATAAATGGTTGTCATTAGATTCAGTTTTAGTGGGTAATGGAAGTTTACACAATGTAGGATTTTTTTTAATCTTTACCGCGTACGTTCACACGTTGGCTTTCGCCAAAATGGTTGGTCCTGTATCTATAGGTATAAATTTTTCCACGGTTCAGGGCGGTGTTTCCTCAAATTTTGTTATCGACATCGTCCATTTGTGCCCCGTCATAAGCGCGCCTGCGGCACAGCGGACCGATATATTCCACATCCCTGTTGGAAATGACCCTGGGGAAAACGCAATTTGGTTTAAAGTACGCCACAACGGCACGGGATTTAGATACCCTGCATTCAAATTATTCAAAATCGAAACCATGGCCGACGAAAGCATCATTTCTGGAAAAGACATTAACATCAATAATAAAGAGCGGGTGATATCGCTGCTCGGCGGCACCTGGCTGCTGTTTCGGGCTTTGTCGGGCCGCAAAAATGTCACACAGGCCCTCGCAGCAGGTTATCTCGTATTTCGCGGTACCACTGGTTATTGTCCGCTCTACCTGTCGCTCGATATGGATACCACGGAAGCCCCGTCTGAAATTCATGTCAAATCGACCGTAGTGGTCAATCGACCGCGTGCGAAGGTCTTTGCCACCTGGAGAAAACTGGACAATCTGCCCTGCTTTTTGAAACACCTGAAGAACGTAACGGAACTCGACGACAAACAGTCTTTGTGGAGCGCGAAAATACCGGGAGGTGTTGGTACCATTGCCTGGAAAAGCGAGATCGTCTCAGAAGTTCAGGATGAGTACATCGCCTGGAAAAGTCTGGAAGGCTCTCAAATAGAGAATGTTGGGCAGGTCGTGTTTCGCGATGCGGGGCACGATGTTACAGCCATAGATGTGGAGATCGGCTATCGGGCTCCTGCCGGAAATATTGGTGAGATGGTGGCCAAACTTCTGAATCCCTTGTTGGAAAAAACGATCCACGACGACATTTCCCAATTCAAAACCTATATCGAGGCCGGGGAATGGAAGGTGGTACATCAAAACGTTTCGGTTCATTGATCAAGTAGAATGATCATGTTCGTGCCTTTGTCAGACCCGGTCTATTGCAATGTCCGCGCGGCCCACATATTTTCTAACCTTTCCAGAAATAACTTCAGGTCAAAAGGTTTCGCAATAAACTGATCCGCCCCGGCCGCGAAACATTCGGTCATAATGTTGTGGTGTCCGGACATGATCATCACGGGAATATGAGCCGTAGCTTGATTTTTTTTTAGGAATTGGCATATCTCCAGACCATCTTCCGCTTGCAGCACTTTATCCAAAAGAATCAGTTGAATGGCATGTTTCAAAACCACTTCGACCATGTGACTGGAATCTTTCAAAACATACACCTCAAAATTCCGAATGCTCAGCAGTGCCTCGATCATTTCCCCGAGCATGTCGTCATCTTCGAGAATCAATATTCGCCTTTTGTCTTTCATGGTTTTGTGAAGCATGCATCTTCGAATATCAAATGTAACAAAGTAAGCGACACCAGACTCAGGATGCAATTCGATTTTTCAACCTGCATTTTAGATTAGTATTTTTGCTGGATAAATTCCCGATCCATCACTGTTGTCAATTATTTTGGCGCTTGTCAATTTGGACCGGAATGTCAGGCATAAATACATTTGAAAACAGACCTGAAAAATAGAAGCCTAAAATAGTCTGGCGGAACTGTGTTAAAAAAATAAGACTTATCTCCGTATCAATTGCAAAACTGATGAATGTAATTACAAAGGTTAAAAAAGGTGAGGATACACTGCGGAAAATTGAATCAAGAGATTAAAACAGAAATATTCGCCGTTGATTTTTTCCAATCCCAAGAGTCCATACCAGGCTGTTTTCCCCATAGCCAAAAAAACGCTTTTATCATGAGCATTTCCCCCGCTGGAGGCGGGGCAGGCAGTGCAACAGTGGTTTCATTCTGGGCCCTGCGGGCCGAACGAAACCTTGGTTGTCAGTATCCGTCCGAGCAACCCA
>JBBSDD010000491.1:0-2793 GCA_038249755.1 Flavobacteriales bacterium
ATAAATGGAAGGCTATCCGGTGGTATTGAAGTATAAAAATTCTGCACATCACTCGGGGTAATATTCATGTCAGCTGAGATTTCGCCCTCCATTCTTTGCACGAGCAATTGATCTTTTAATACCTCAAAAAATTCGTCCCGAATCTCACCTATTGACTTCCCATAATATTCTTCCAAAGCTTTTTCGCTACCAATCTGCCGGATAAAAACAGTGATTCGTTTTTCAAGCTCGGTTAATACCATTTCGTCCGAAACCTCAACGGAGTCAACCTTGGCCTGATTGAGAAGAAGTTTTTCGAAAAGAATTTCTTCCAAAACTTCACAGTCGGTGATATCGCCTCCATAACCCTGCGCTTTGATCTGGTTTTTTTGAATTTGAATATCGCTGTGCAGGATGATTTCATTGCCCACGACCGCAACAATCTCATCAATTATTTGCGGCTGAGCCACAAGTAATTGAGTGCCTACGAATAAACAAAAAAGCAAGCCTACATAATTTTTCATGGCGTGTATAATTGAATTTTGTTGTCTGCGTATGCATCCTTCACCACATCTTCCCGCATTTTGAGAATTAGTTCAGCCTTCCGTTTGTTGATGATCAAATCCTTCACCCGTTTTCTTTCCAGGGCCAAAGGAGCCGTGTCATCCTTCAATCTGTAGTCAAAGAAACGAACATAGTATTTATAATTGCCCGATTCGAAAATGTAATGTTTGTTCTGCTTGAGAAAGGCATCCAAATCATTGGTAGGAATGGGAATTTCTTTCAAAATATCCTCCAGATACAACCAACTATTCTCTTCCAGGATGTAATTTTCGGCGTACTTGCGGCAATAATCGTACAGCTTTTCAAAGTCGGATTCTTTGTCACTCAAAAACCAGTTTTCCAGTTTGTCCTGTCGTGGTGCCTCTTTATTCAACCGGACGTAGCGGAGCTTAATGATATAACTCCGGAGTTTAAAATTTTGGATATTTTCCGAATAGTAACGCTGCATCTCATCCTCAGGTATAAGCGTATCAAGCTTCTGCCCAATCAGAGCCCGTTCATAGGCGTAGACAATTAAACTGTTTCGGTATTCCTCCAGTTGTTTTTCTACATCTTTTTGTTCTTCCGGCAAATTTTGATCAGCCATCCACAACAATGATTTGTCACGAATCCAATTGTTTACAATCTGAGATGCCAATCTGGCTGAATCCGCTTCTGTATAATAGGAAGGCATCTTTTCAACAAGGTCAGATTTGTAGAAATTGTAGTCGTATACCTTCACCAATACCGGATCATCGTCTGCTGAATTCTGTTTACACCCTATCAACCCAACCGAAACCCAAAGGATTACGATCCGATAAATAAAACTGTAGCGTTTTCGTTGGCTGTTTCGGATTTTCAAGAACCTGTTGTCATTGAATGGTGTACAATACCTGCTTGTTTACATTCACTTCATGTTTAGCCCGCAGGGATTCTATCCACAATTTTTCAAGGTGGTTTTGATATGCGGCCGTAATTAATCCACGGGCTTCATTAAAATCTTTTGGTTGCGCAGGACGGATTTCTTTGATTTGAACCACCTTCAGCTGACCATCGAGACTGACAATTTCTGAAACCCCTGGTGCCCATTGCACTTTCTCCAGCACCGGAATTTCCGTCTTTTCTTTAAGACCACTTTCCACATTTACTTTCAATGCACTTTCGTTGTTGAGGGCAGCGCGAATTTCATCCTGATTCTTTTTCTTTTTCAACATTTTGATCACGCTCATGCCGGTGGCTTCATCCTCCACAGTGTATATGTCGTATCCGGCGCGCTCCTTCCACATGAAATCGTTTTTATTTGTTTCATAAAAATCAGCCAGTCCAACGCTGTCTTTTACAGCTTTTGACCAAACTTTCTCATCGGTGAGATCAAAAAGCAAAATTCCGTCTCTGTACTCATTGATGAGCGCCTTGAATTCCGGATACTTCTCTTCGAGTTGGCTGTCCTCATAGGACATAATGGAACTTGTTACAAAATTTTTGTAGCTCTCGTTTACCGCGTTGGCAATGGGCCCACGATTCGCAGTGGGGCGCATATTGGTAAAGAGATAATTGGCAAAATCGCCATCCGTATATGTTTTTCCATCCAGGGTAAACAGCGTTTTGGATGAAGAAAACACTTTCTCTGATGGGTTCCAGTCTCCGCTGTAGTAGGTCGTATCTATTTCCTTGTAAAAGGCCTTTAACACTTTTGGATCTTCTTTGAAGCCATATTCTGCTTTGCGCTTGGCGATAAATGTATCCCGGGTTATGTTTGATCGGGCATCCCGCGAAATTTTATTCTTGAGGTCTTTCTCCATTTCGTCAAAAGAGTTTACCGGAACTTTGGCGATCAATTTGATCACGTGCCAGCCGTATGGCGAAAGAACAGGTTTGCTGACATCGCCCGGGTTTTCGAGGGCAAAGGCCACTTCTTCAAATTCGGACACCATTTTACCCGTACCGAATGTAGGCAACTCACCATCTTTCACAGCTGAACTCCTGTCATCCGAAAATTTCTGCGCCAATTCGCCAAAATCTTCACCATTCTGGATGCGTGTGTAGACCTCATCAATTCGCTGCTTCAAACTTTCCGCCACTTCTGCCGGATCCTCTTTGTCAGCGCGTATCATGATGTGGGCTACATTTACCTGACCACGGGCCTGGCGCTTGTCGGATACTTTTACCAGGTGATATCCAAATTGGGTACGAACCGGTCCTCCAATTTCACCGACAGGTGTATTATAAACGAGAGTCTCATAAGGATATACCATCTGAAGAGAGGTGAAA
>JBBSDD010000492.1:0-2787 GCA_038249755.1 Flavobacteriales bacterium
GTTTGCCCTGTGTTTTGGGATGAACACCTTCTAACCGCGCCTGGCTCTCTGCGGCAAACATAGGTCCGAAATCCCGGTTTTGCCAGATGAGAATCAACATAAAAAATAAAGTAAGTATAGGGTAAAATGCGTACTGAAGTGAGCCCAGGAAGACGGCATAGGCGCCCTGATTTATCTGCATGGAAGAAGCGTTGATCGTTGCCAAAGCACCCTGAATATATCCGAGTTCGGCACCAATCCACGTGGTAATAAGTGCGATGGCAGCAACAGGCGCTGCAGTTGAATCAACGATATACGCCAGTTTCTCACGGGATATCCGCAAGGTGTCGGTAAGCGGCCGCATTGTGTTACCCACCACGAGTGTATTCGCATAGTCGTCGAAAAAAATCGCAATACCCAAAGCCCAGGTCACAAACTGGCCCCGTTGCGGATTGGTAGCCCGCTTGGACAAGCGATCAACCACAGCCTGCATGCCGCCATTTTTGGAAATCACTGCGACGAGTCCGCCGATTAAAACCGAAAAAACGATGACCGATAGATGCCCGGTATCTGCCATGGCAGTGATGATATAGGTATCAATCACGCGAAACAGAGCCGTGAAAACACCCACTACTCCAACACTGTAATAACCGATAATGGCAGCGCCAGTCAGGACACCAAAGATTAAACTGCTCACAACTTCTTTAAATATCAGTGCCAACAAAATAACGAGCAGGGGTGGAATGACACTCAACCAAAGTGGAATCGGGTTGACAGTAGAAACATACGTAAAATCGTCTACTTTGAGGGAAAGGGGTTCCACGCGATCAAAAGTCACATCAATTTCTGCGCGGTTGTTTTCAAACAATACCTCTTTCCGCGTGCCATTCACAACGACTGATAAGGAATTGCCCCGAAGGAACAGTTTTTCCGGATTCAGGCAAATCAGCGAGATCTGATGATCGACTCCCTGCAAATAAAAAGAAGGCGTTTCAATCTCGAATTCCGATCTTTCAAAACGCAAACTATCCTGAGCTGCTGCAAATGACACTTGCAAACCCAAAATCAAAATCACTACCAGATTTTTGAACGCATCCATGGGCGCCAAAGATATCATTTTAGCTATGACAGAACCATTGGTGCTGCCCGAAGTTTGATTAATTTTGAGCCATGACAAGACGCAAAATTATTTTGTTTTCGGCCATGATGATAGCTGCGTTTTGGATGGGCTGCACCGATAGAAATGTGCTGGATGTTCCGTTCACCAGCCCCGATGACCAGTCTGTTACCCTTTCGGGAAAACTTGGTGAAAATGAAGGCCTCGTGTTGATTTATCTTTCGCCGGAATGTCCGCTTTGCAAAAATTACACGCCGGTTATAAAGGCATTGCAGGCGCGCTTTGAACCCCGGCAAATCGAATTTCTCGGTGTGGTCAGCGGCAATTATTATTCAGTAGATTCCGTAAAAGAATTTTTGAAAGAATTTTCGTTGGATCTGGAAGTCATCATGGATCCCGATTTTGAAATTTCAAAGCTTTACAACGCGAAGGTCACCCCGGAGGTTCATTTGATAAACAAGGAAGGTACGCTGGTTTATTCAGGCGCCATTGACAATTGGGCCATTTCACTTGGTAAAAAAAGACTGAAAGCCGATCAACATTTTTTGGTGGAAGCCGTAGACAAATTCCTTGCAAATCAACCTGTTGATCCACATGAAACCAAAGCTGTAGGATGTTTGATCGAATAAGTGTGATAGCTGTGTTGGTGGTGGCATTTCTGATGGCTTTACTCGGGGCATGTGTCGACAGTAGCGATGCTCAGGAGGATTCCCTTTCGGGAAAAACGGACAGCACGGAAGTTGAAATCCCGGCAAATCTTACTTTTTGGGAACACGTTGCTCCGGTGGTATTCGAAAACTGTACGCCGTGTCACCATGAGGGGGGCGCGGGTCCATTTCCACTCACCAGTTTTGGAGATTTGCAGAAGCGCACCAAGACCATCCGCCTTGTTATTGCAGATGGCTACATGCCTCCATGGCCTGCGGATCCGAATTTTTCAACTTTTAAAAATCAAAAAATCCTCAGCGCTTATGAAAAGGCCGTCATTCTAAATTGGATTGAACAAGGTGCGCCTGAAGGTGTCCGGCCAGACGTACTGCCCCAACCTAAAATACTGGTAGAGGAGAATCTCGGACCACCCGATCTGATCATTCCGTTTCCGGAAAACATTGCAATTGATGGAGTTAGCCGTGATAAATTTTTCGTCGCCAAGCTGGCTTTCGAATTACCAAGAGATACTGTGTTGAAAGCCATGTATTTTTCGCCAGGCAACAAGCAGCTCATTCACCACGTGAACGGCCATTTGATCAACTATGAAAAATATAAAAAAACCGATGTTTTTGAGGGAGAATGGATCGCAGATGCGGAGCAAACCGATCGCGCAGAAGTGTACAGCAAAATGCGCCTTGCCAACGACGACGGGACCTATCCCCCACTGCTGGTATCAGCTTTTAATTATCTTCCCGGCGTAGAGCCCCTGGCCTATCCGGAAGGCATTGGCGGAGTATATATCAATCAAAAAGGCGCATTTCTACTCAATACGCTGCACTATGGGCCCAGTCCGGTAGATACCACGGATAAAAGCGAGATTCATCTCTACTTTGCAGAAAAAAAACCTGAGAGACCTTTGAAGGAATTGCAATTGGGCACGTTGGGCATTTCACCGGTCGAGCCGGAATTTGTGATTCCGGCAAACGAAATTTCCTCTTTTTCCACAAGGTATAGCGTCACTGAAGATATTTCTGTACTCA
>JBBSDD010000493.1:0-2784 GCA_038249755.1 Flavobacteriales bacterium
GGTAAACCGGAGAGGCCGAGCATGTCTATTTTGGCCATATCAGCCCGCGCCTGGGCACTGATGGATATGCCATCGGCCCCGTAAATGCGTTTGGCAATTGTTTCCATTTTTTTCTCTACCGACCATGCATGGTCATAAACAGGCGTAAATGGTGGGGGGTTTTTGTCGGCAATGGTTTTTACGCTGCGTGCCAGTTCCAGTCCGCCCCGGCCCCCTTCTTTCCAGAAATCAACGGGACAGGCTTCCACCCCCATTTGGCGACAGCGCTCCACCACCACGGCAATTTCTTCCCGGGTGTCGCTTACAAATTTATTGATGGCCACCACCGCTTCGATGCCGTATACCAACCTGTTTTCCAGATGTTTTTCCAGATTGGCCATGCCTTTGGCTACAGCCTCCGGATTGGGTTCTTTGAGCTTGTCCAGGGCTACTCCGCCATGGTATTTCAAAGCGCGGATGGTCGCCACCAATACCATCACAGCAGGTGAAAGTCCGGCGCTCTGACATTTGATATTCATAAATTTCTCCGCACCGAGGTCTGACCCAAAACCAGCTTCTGTCACGGCATAATCGGCAAATTGCAGGGCCGTTTTTGTCGCAATCACCGAATTGGTTCCCTGGGCAATGTTTGCAAAAGGCCCTCCATGAATGAAAGCCGGATTTCCCGCAAGGGTTTGCACCAGATTGGGCTTGATGGCATCTTTCATCAGCGCTGCCATGGCGCCCGGGGCATTCAGATCGTGGGCATAAATGGGCTTTTTATCATAGGTAAAACCGATAAAAATATTTCCAAAGCGGCGTTTGAGGTCTTCAAAATCGGTGGCAAGGCAAAGAATGGCCATCACTTCCGACGCCGCAGTGATATTGAATCCCGATTCCCGCGGCACACCATTTCCGGTGCCACCGAGCCCAATCACGATATCGCGCAGGCTGCGGTCGTTCATATCCATCACCCTTTTCCAGCCGATCGTTCGCGGATCGAGCCCGAGGTTGCGCGATTTGCTTTGAATATTGTTGTCGATGAGGGCAGCGAGCAGGTTGTTGGCTTTTTCAATGGCCGAAAAATCACCCGTAAAATGCAGGTTGATATCCTCCATGGGTATCACCTGACTGTATCCGCCACCTGTCGCCCCGCCCTTCATGCCAAAAACGGGTCCCAGCGAGGGTTCCCGCAAAGCGAGTGCGGCATGGGCACCGATTTCGTTGAGCGCATCACAGAGGCCGATCGATACCGTGGTTTTGCCCTCCCCCGCAGGCGTGGGGGTCATCGCCGATACGAGTATGAGCTTTCCTTTCAGTGGCTTATCGCCAAAAGGCATCACCTTCGCCTTGAAGCGCCCATAGTGATCGAGCATGTCTGTGTCAATGCCTAGTCGGGCAGCGATGGCATCAATATGTTGCGGCGTGGCTGCCTGGGCTATTTCAATATCTGTCATGAGCGGAATTATTTGCGGGGGCAATGTCGGAATTCTGATTTGGGTAACAAGGGATTTGGAAACCTTGGTTTGAATCTGACTGACATTTATGGCGCATCGCAAAGGGATCTGATACGCCCCGCGATCCACAGTTCAAATTTTCTAAAAAAATAAATTTCCACCCGTCATGGGATGAACAATTGACTTGAAGACTATAAAAAAGTCACCTTTTCGAAAATGTAATAATAAACCGGGCTCCATTTCCGGGTTCGCTTTCCAGGACGAGCTTACCCCCCAAACTCGTAATGTGTGTATAAACCAGATACAGTCCTATACCCCGACTTTCGCTGTGGTCGTGAAATTTCTGACTGAATCCAAAAATTTTGTTTTTGACTTTTTCCAAATCAAAGCCCTGTCCATTGTCCTGAAAAACCAATTGCACGCCATGCTCCAATTGAGAAGATGTAATTGTGATGATTGCGGGCGTGTTTTCGCGGCTGTATTTTATCGAATTAGAAATTAGATTGAGAAAAATGCTTTCAAGATATAATTCGTTAGATACCAAGGTAGGCGCATGCGAAAATTCGGTAACTACGCTTGCACCCTCCACCAAAATCAGCGAGCCAATAACTCTTCTGACTTTCTCCATCATTTTCGAGAAATAAAGTTTTTTCAAAGGAATTTGAATACTTCCATCGGTGGTGATTTGATCCATCTGACTATTCAACGTCGCCTTCAGGTCTTCTACAGAAAATGTCACCATTTCCAAGAGGTTTCTGGTTTCTTCGTCGCGGATTTTATCCGGATTGATGAGGCCAATTAGAGCCAACAAGTTGTTTACAGGTGTGCGCAGATCGTGCGCCGTACGGTAGTTGAGGTTTTTTAAATCAGTAACATTCTGTGCCATGTTTGAAAGCAGCACATTGCGCTCCTCCTCCACTTTCTTTTTTTGGGTTATGTTTCTGGCAATGGCATATATCAGCGCTGTGGATCCTACGGGAATAGAAGTCCAGGAAAGCCATACAATCTCACCATTTTTGGCAAGATATCGGTTTTCAAAATTCAAAAGACTCTTGCCTTCCCGCAGGCCGTTGCGCTTTTGTGTGGTTAATGATTGATCGTCGGGATGAATGAAATCCTGAACGGGTGACGCAAGCAACTCCTCTTCTGTATAACCCAGGGTTTTTGAAACCGCAAGATTGACCTTTCGGAAAAAACCATCGTAACCGGAAATAACAAGAAGGTCATCAGAAATTTCAAAAAACAGGCTGGTATCGTAATGCGGAGTTGAATTCTGATTCGAATTCATGGGAATTTTTGGTTATTTTACCGGTTTAGGTAGCCAAATTATGAAAAATTGGCTTTCATA
>JBBSDD010000494.1:0-2782 GCA_038249755.1 Flavobacteriales bacterium
AATCGACGATTTGAAATCCCGAAATTGATAAATGAAAGTATCCGCGCGCGCGGTGCTGATTGCAGAATCCAATTTGATACTGAAATCTTCAAAATGTACTCGTTTTGCAAATCCTGTGCTCAGCTTACCATTACCTTCACCAATGAGGATGTCAATCATTCCGACGCGCGTTTTGTACGCATTCTGATTGAACGCTATGTTGAGGTTTTCAAAATGGATATTGACCTTTTCAATTTGATATTCAGTCTGTTCAAATGAATCGTTGATATAAACAGATGCTTCAGCCATTTTAAATCCGCTTAATCGAAAAGCGTCTAAAATATCGTCGATCCCATCATTCTTCACAGTGTCTGCATCAGAATTATTTTCCGGAAAGGGCAGGAAAATATTTCTCGGGCCATTCAGATTAAAAGCCAGCTCAGGCTTGATAATGATGATGTGATCTACAACAAGTAATTTATCAAACACCAAAGTAAAAACATCCACATGGTCCAGCATCAACAAGGCGGTGGTAAGTTTTACATCACTATTGATATATGGAAAATCTGCCCGGGCTTCTTTTTTTGGCTCGATTATCACATTGTAAACTTTGATGCTGCCCATGGCGAGATTTAAACTCAGATTTTCGAAGTGCAGGTCGTACACATCGCCGGCCGGACTTGCGTCAAAACGATTGGTAAGTTCATTTTTGATAATTTGATCGAGACTTTGATATAAAACGAACAGTCCGACGCCGATTATTCCAATCAACACGATGCCTATACAAAGTGCAATTCTCTTCTTTTTAGGTGGTTTTTCCATTTGCCATGCAATAAATAATATACCTTCTGTCCATTGATTGCAGGAAAGTAAGAATAAGGAACGACATCCAGAGCAATGAAAAGTTAAAGATTACGCTGGATGAAGGGGATGATTCAGCTCCATGCAGAAATAGTTTGTGTTAGATCGTAGTTGGCTATATGCCAAATAGACTGTTCTTCAAAAGCTGGAGCCAGTCGTCCGAAATTCCAAAAGTATTTTGCTCCGTGATGCAAGCGCGTGGGGTTATCCCAAAATGATGAGTCAGTAAAGTCCATTTTTAACGAATAATTTGCAAATTTTAGCGAAAAGTTTACTTTTACAGCAACGCAAATATTTTTGACGATGAAAAAACTTGACTTTTCGTTTCTTTCTGCCTTGTTTATTTTGGTTTTATCAGTGACTGTGTTGCCATCCCGACTCTGCGCACAAGTTCAGATTACTGACAGCGTAAACATGGAATCGCTTGTAAACGATGCTTTGCTCGGCGGTGACCTGAACGCATTTAACATCACGTACAATGGAATACCTGTAGAAGAGGCCCAAAGCAACCAATACGGTACTTTCGAAATTTTAAATTCTGCTTTCCCTATTTCTGAAGGGGCCATTCTGGCCACTGGCAGCGTTATCGAATTCGAAGGAGGATTTTCATTTGCGGATGATAATTTTCAAAATGATCCCGATCTGATTGCACTTTCAGGTCAAAATATGAATAGCTGTGCAATCATTGAATTTAATGTAGTCGCGGTCTCCGACACTTTCCTTATTGATTATATTTTCGCCAGCAATGAATATCCTGCTTTTACTTGTTCCCAATTTAATGATGTCTTTGGGTTGTTCATAAGTGGTCCCGGAATAGAAGGGCTTTTTCTAAATGATGCTGTCAACATTGCCGTAATTCCTGGAACTCAGATTCCCGTTGGGGTGAATACCGTCAATTCTGGTTTTGGATCAAATATCTTTGATAATATTGATTGCCTTGAAGCCAATCCCAATTTTCAGGCTGATTCAATTTATTTTATCAAGAACAATCCACCTTTAAATAACAGTATTCCCACCCCTGGACATACACATATGTTCACCGCATTTGCATCTCTGATACCCGGCGAAGTTTACCATGTGAAATTTGCCATAGGAAATGCAGTCGATCAGTCATTACAGTCCGCAGTTTTTCTGCGCAAAGGCAGCGTGAGCAATGAGAGTGGGTTAAATCCTTTGGAGATCAGTGTCAATCCGGATAATATCGTCGTATCTCCGGAAGGTCTTTTCATCGCCGGGACGTTTAATTATTTCATTCCGGAACCCATGGTGCTTGACACCAACGGAAATTACACATTCGAAGCCATGGTGGCGTCTGATATGAATGTGACTTATAAATTTTTCAACGGAAACGGACCGGATTCTGAGGAACTCGTGGAGGCGGAGTGTGGTATCTCTGGTGCGATGAACGACCTGAGCCGATATGTCCTGATGCCCAACGAGCCATTGAGTTTGGAAACAGTGTGTTTTGGTACCTGTGATGAACTTTGTGCTTTGATCTCCTCAAACGACAATATAACCACCAGACAACCGGGTATATTCCCCAATCCCAGCGCCGGAACCGTGCAGATTGTCCTTCCGGAAACGGGAAGAAAACAAGTGCTTGTGCAAGTTTATGACCTTACCGGGAAAAAAGTTTTAGAGCGAAATATCGCTTCCGAATCAGGCGGGATTTATACGTTGGATATAAATAGTTTGCGAAGTGGAGTCTACGTCATGCAGATTACCTCGGGTGGTACGTTGCGTACCGAAAAACTTTTGAAACAATAAACTTCATGTTCGGTCATTGAATATGCCGGAAAATTGGTTTTGTACTCTGGCTAACTGCGTTTTATACCAGGCCGGGATTATAAATTCTGTTCCGTACGTCAGCCGCCAGGTAAAGTGAGAAACCAGATCGGATTTAAAAAACTGAAAAAAAATAGTATATCACTGAAATTTGTAT
>JBBSDD010000495.1:0-2781 GCA_038249755.1 Flavobacteriales bacterium
ATTAATGGAATCAAATACCGTAAATTTACTTCTGCTACAACAGCTTGGAGAGCGGAGGTATTTCTCGGATTCAATAGTTCTACAGATATTACTGTAGGCGGAGCAGATGAAGATATTGATCTGAAAACGACGAATTCTGATTTTAGTATCAGCATCGCTCCTGGTATTGAAAAGCATTTCCCAGGAACTGACCGATTGTCTCCTTACGTTGGAGGCGTTGTCCTGGTTGGGTTTGGCCGGACAGCGACAGGAAATGAAGTGATAGTAAACGCAGACGAAGACATAGAAAATTTAGTTTCTTCAAACGGTAATATTACTCTTGGTGCCAATGCAATTTGCGGTGTAGACTTTTATTTTGCAGACAATATCTATGTTGGAGCTGAACTCGGATTTGGTGTGGCTTTTACGAGCGAGTTGGATTCGAAAACTGAAAATATTGTGTTTGACGATAATTTGATTGATTATGAAATTGAAACAGAAGAAGTTCCGAACGGGAATTCTTTTGGTATCGGACCAAATGTCGTTGCTCAAATCCGTGTTGGCTTTTTGTTCTAGAATTTCCTACTTTTAGGGATTCAAACAAATAATTTATATGAAACGATTAAAAACAAATTATAAAGTGACTGCAGCCAGCCTGGTTGTGGTCACTTTGCTTTTCAGCACATCGTGCTCGAAAGATGACACCGCTACCGCACAAAAGCAGTCAGGCGAGGTAAAGGCATTGACAGACAAAGAAGATCAGGGCAAAGTTTCTGAACTTGTAAAAAAGTCGCCAGCTATTTCATGGTATAATTCGACCATGGATAAGATTATCACCGTAGATCCGAACAGTCAAGAAAAGTCTTTCAACTTTTCGGATCCAAATCCGGGCTGGAATTTCAGTAGTTACCAGGAAACCTATTGGGTTCCTTCCGAAAACGGTGGAGGCATCTTGTTTCTTGGAGCGGGATCTTTTGGCGGCAACGCAGGTGGTACTGTAGTAGCAGGGAATTCTGAGTTGGATATCAATTATACTTTCTGCTTCTCAGCGTCTGAGGAAGCATTGGGTCTTGACCTTTTCGATATTGGGGGAGAAGATTTTACCGGAATTTCAGGTGTGGTAGGATTTGCCGGTGATTTTGAAGCACTTCAGACCGGGGAATTTACTGAGGATGACGATATCCTGGATTTCTTTCAGGGGATTGCCTATTATGTGGTTTATGACAATGAGGCCAGCGGCAATTATCCTATCCTGAATTGGTTTGATGATCTCGACGAATCTCCTGACAATCTTCAAGGCAATGGTTTCGCGTGGGTTTTTGCCTTCAGTGAACCGGCGGGGATTTATTTTTCTCAAAGTGGTGACCTGAATGTTTCTGGTGGATCCATCGATTTTGAAGGAACTTATTTCGGTCTTGAAATCAGTGATTTTGATTTGGAAGAATTTGAGGATTTTGAATTCGTGGAAGTGGAAGGTTTCGGCACGATGGGATGCAACTAAAATCGCTCACTTAACATTTTTAAGGCTCCTTTATGGAGCCTTTTTTTTGCGTTAAAAGCAGTTGGAGGTATCTTTGTCGATTTCGCCCATTTCCAAAACGAGCTTCATTGAAATTCATCCACATTGCTCTCTGTATTGTTTTTACTTTTCTAATTCATACTGTTCAGGGTCAAATTCTCAACATCGAACGCCTCAGACTTGAGAAAGACTCAACCAAAAGTTTTCTCGCCAAAGGAATTTTAAGCCTGAACGCCAATAACCGAAGCGCATCGGAGGCAGAGCCAGTCCAGGTTTTTGGAATCAATACAGCACTGAATGCGTTGTATCAGCCAGGTCAACATGCCTACATCTTTGTTGGTCAAACGGACTACTTAAATATCAATGACAACGACGTGCTCAACTTCGGTTTTGCCCATTTTCGGATCAACTTTTTACGCGACAGAAAAATCAGCTACGAAGTTTTTTCACAATACTCCTATGACGCCTTCCGCGGTCTTGACCCCCGGCTGCTCGGTGGAGGAAGTATCCGTTTTCAACTGATTAAAACGGAAAAGGCAGATTTGGAAATCAGCACGGGTGCCTTCTACGAACATGAAACCTGGAGGAATCCCATCACTGAAGAATTTGTAGAAGTAGGCTTATGGAAATCATCGAATTATGTAAAATATCAAAAAACCTTGAATGATATCATCGATCTGAATACCATCATATATTATCAGGTTGGATATGATGGAGGCGCGGAAGTTTTCCGCCACCGCGTAAGTGGCAGCGTGAATATCAACACACAATTCACCCGAATTTTGTCTCTGAATACCACTTTTGACATGAGTTACGAGGACAAGCCGATTGTTCCCGTAACAAAATTTATTTTCTCCCTCAAAACAGGTTTGGCAGTAAATTTCTGATTTACAATTTCATCAAAATCTTATTATTGGGCATTTTTTACACAACCAAGGTACATAATACCACACCTCCCACAGATCCCTATTAAGCGTATATTTTTAATAGTCAGTAAATTACATAGATTTACAGATGGGGTATACTTTTTGGCCTCTGCACGGTGAACCAAACTTAAAATCAATATGAAAAAGTACCTTATTCATCCATTCCTATTATCACTGTTTGTAATTGCAATCAGTTGCGAAAGTAATCCGGACAGCAAAGAAGTTGCAGAAGAAACGAACGAAGAACAATTTGATGATCGCGATAAAAAAAAGGATGCTGAATTTGCTGTGGATGCCGCTGCATCTGGTATGTTTCAGGTTCAGGCCGGACAATTGGCCGTTTCAAACGGTATGAAT
>JBBSDD010000496.1:0-2779 GCA_038249755.1 Flavobacteriales bacterium
GAATTTCCTGCGGTAAAATCGATGTTCCATTTGGATTTGATGGTAATAAAATTGGCCGCGATATTCTTATTGGTTTGCACGCGGCGATTGCCATTGGGCGTAAGATAGGTGCGCGCA
Source organism: Flavobacteriales bacterium (assembly GCA_038249755.1). Lineage (GTDB taxonomy): Bacteria > Bacteroidota > Bacteroidia > Flavobacteriales_D > Cryomorphaceae > JBBQZU01. Next base: position 118 of record JBBSDD010000496.1, read on the forward strand.
CTGTCGAGCACTTCCGAAACGAGCCAACCATGCATATACTGAAAGTCAAGCCATTTCACAGGATAAAGCCGGTAGGATAAAGCCGCATAAGAGGGTGCCTTTCCGGAAAAAATATTCGCATGCCTGTTGGTATTTCCCCATACGTACCGGTCCTTCACGAGCGAAATGTCCCCCCAATTCCATTGATATGAAATGCCACCAATCGCCTCGTTGTAATCGCTCCTGTTTTCAGCCGAAATATTCTTGTAATTCTGTCCGTCGAGCGGGGTGAGGTACTGAGGCGCAGCGATTACTTCGGTGACATTGTTGTCGCGCAGAGAGCCGTAAAATCCAAATTTTCCCGCTGCCGCGAAAAATTCAGCTCCTACCCTTCTGTGGATTCGCGTTCCATTTTCATTGGCCACCACAGTGCCACCCAAAATCGGATTGATGGTAACAGAAAATACCGAATCGCTTCGATACAAGAGATCGCGCCTGCGATTCCAATCCATGCCGGATTGCAATTCCTTCCCATAATCTTTCAGAAAAAAATCGAGTTGGTCGATTTGCCGTTTGTTTAAAGCAGTCCTTTTGCCATCGAGGGAATCCAGTTGCGCAGCGATAAAATTCCGCGCAAATGGTTTTGAAAATGTATTGATGCGGATGTGGCCCTCCGCAGCCATTTCGTCGAGAAATGAATAAACGCCGTTTCGATGTGGTTCAAAAACAACCTGTCCGGAAATCTGAAAAGAAAAAAAAGTGGTAAAAAAAAGGAAAAATAACGTCGCTCTGTAAATCAATGACTGCGGGCATTTCTCAAAAAAATATTGGCAAAAGCTTTCATGCAGTAGTTCCAGTCGGTGGTGTATGGATTGCTCTCGTAGGCAAGCATATACCGCGATTCCGATTCCATTATTTCTTCCAGACTTCCTGGCATATCGGCATAAAAAGGCGGTATGAGACCCGGCTTGCCATTTACGCGCATGAGCTTATGCTCGGGCGTGTATAAACTTAGGTAATGCTCGCTGAGCGGGCGAACCCCAATGAGTTTGAGATCACCTCGTAGGATGTTGTAGATCATTGGAATTTCATCAATCCAAAATTTGCGCATCCATCGGCCCCATTTGGTAATGCGAAAATCATCTTTAAATTTTCCGCCAACCTGCAAGCTGTTCTGCGCAAACACATAGTCCTGAATATATTGGGCATATGGATGCATGGTGCGAAATTTATATACCGTGATTTGTTTTCCATTTCTGCCTATGCGGTTGATGCGTAAAATTAAACCTGTGCTCGGTTCCGGTTCGCCCAGCGGTGTTTTTACTTTTTCGACTTTAAAATAGAGCTTGTTATTGCTTTCTTCCACATCCTTTATTTCAAATCCGCAGTAGGCCAGACGTCCGAGCACTTCCGATTTGGATATGGCCTGGCTTCGACCCTTTGTCAGGAAAAAACAGAAATTTCGTGTGGGTTTAAATTTTGGAAAAATGCGCTTAAAAACGAAATCGAGGGCGTAATAACTGTGGTTAATCACATAGGGAAATTTCTCAAAAAGACGGGTCCGTCTTTGTTCCAGCGTTTCTACGCAACCCACGAATACACCGCCCCATTTGAGTTTTTGATTTGCCTTCCGGAAAAATTCATTGATCCCCCGAATATCGTTCACCCGTTGCAAATTAATAAAGGCATCCAGGCTTTCATCGGCATGCCCCGATAAATTAAATATTTCAGTGGTTTTTACTATTTCGGTTTTGGCATCTTTGTTTTCCAGAAGGGGGGCCAGCAATTTTAACAATTTACTGCCTTCCACGCCTATCAACTGCGACAACTCAGCGGTTAAACTCGACATTCACTAGGGATTGGATTTGATCCAATAAATATAAACGTCAAGCGACGCCGCTCAGGCCAATCAACGCATAGTTCTCAACACATCAAAGTTGATTGCGTGCCAGTCGCAGAAAGGTTTCCACCCAGAATGGTGTGACCGAAATGGTGGCTGAAAGCATGGCAGATTGACGCTGCTTCCATGTCGCCGTTATCGATTCATCTTTAGTATATTGCCCCACCAAATCGAGTAGTAAATCCGGCTCACTTGTTTTGATGCCCCTTGTAAGTTGGTACTTATGCTCCAATTCTTCCAGATAGGCAAGTTCACCCACAAAATCATTGAATCTGATGGAAGGTACGCCGAGCACTGCCGCTTCTGCTGCCATGGTTTGCGAATCGCCGATGTACATGGCAGCATGCGCCATCACGTGGTGCATATCTGCGGGGTGCACAGGCAGTCGGTAGGGCTCCAGCCTTTCGGCAAATGGCCGTTCGGATGTGATATATACTTTGCCGTAAGGCTCGAGAATGCCGATTAATTTCAGCGCAAGCGCATCTGAAATGCCTTTCCGGCCTGCGTCGTGGTGGGCATGGAGTGATGCAAAGCGCAGAATGAAATATTTCTCAACCGCCCGCAAAGACACGGGAAGCTGATCGCGGGTAGATTTGAAGATATTCGGATGCAAATAGGCCAGTTCATGGTATCCTTCATACCCGATTTTTTTATGGTTGGCCGGACTTTGGTCGCAGCAATTGGGCGCGAGAATGGCTGTGGCATATGGAAAAGCATATTTAGCCATGAGCGGAATAGCAGCGCTATCGTCTTCATTTACAATCACAGACGGAATGCCCAAAA
>JBBSDD010000497.1:0-2773 GCA_038249755.1 Flavobacteriales bacterium
GCAGCCATTCCCGGTTTCACATCGCCGAGGACAGTGGGTTCGTGATAAGCACCTTTATGCTTTCCACCCAAAAGTAATTTTGCTCCCTTTTTGATAGATTGCGCTACCTGTTTTTGCACGCCTTCTGCAAGATCGATTCGCGCAAGCACACCAATTTGCGTGTCTTCGTTTGTGGGATTGCCAGATTTTAGTTCGATTACAGCTTTTAAGAATTTGTCCACAAATTCGTCATACACTTTTTCCTCGATGATAAATCGTTTGGCCGCGATGCAGCTTTGGCCGGCATTCATCATTCTGGCGTTTACTGCGGTTTTAACAGCTTCATCGATATCAGCGTCGGCCAGCACAATGAAAGCATTGCTGCCACCGAGTTCGAGCAGGGATTTTTTCAGATGTCTTCCTGCTATTTCGGCTACAGAAGAACCCGCACGTTCGCTTCCGGTGAGCGATATGGCTTTTACAGCCGCATGCGAAATGACTGACTCCGTCTGACCGTGCCCTATATAGACACTCTGAAAAACACCAGAAGGAAATCCTGCCTCGCGAAAAACACCTTCAATTTCACGGGCGCAGCCAAATACATTTTGCGCATGTTTTAAAATAGCGGTATTTCCAGCCGTCAGGGTAGGGGCAGCAAACCTGAATACCTGCCAGAATGGGTAATTCCATGGCATCACTGCAAAAATGCATCCTATTGGATCGTGTCGTACGAAGCTTTTTTGAGCTTCGGTCTTTATTATTTCATCCGCCAAAAAGTCGACAGCATTATCAGCATAATACGCGCAAACCCAAGCGCATTTTTTTATTTCAGCCCGCGCTTCCACGATGGGTTTACCCATCTCAGCGCAGATCAATCTGGCATATTTATCCAAATTTTTTTCCAGGACTTGTCCCGCCTCCTTCATGAGGCGTGATCGCTCCTTCAATGAAATGTCTTTCCAGTCATCAAAGGACTTTCCGGCACGATTTAAAATAGTTTGTAATTCTTTTTCTGAATGACCTTTTATGGAAAGTACTTCCTCTCCCGTATATGGATTTATGCTTGTGTATTTCATAATGAGGCCTTGTATAAAATTTTTATTCCTGAAACGAAAGTTTTGATCTTAGAATAATTGATAAAGGTCTTGTGAAAGTATTCTTTCGAATGCAATTAATCGCTTTTTGAATCACAATTTATTCAAATAGGTGATTCAATTTATTTTCGATTATTTTGCGGGATTAAGTTCCTGATTATTTTGGAAGGAATAATCTATATTCAGTCGTATTTGATAATGCTCGTGGCATTTTGGTGTGTTGAAATTAATTCCCATTTTGTATCGCACGGATCTATATTTTTTCAGCCAGAGATTAATTTCTAATTTGAAAATCCTTAATTGACGAGGTTCACCGTATGAATGCAGAATTTTCGGTGGCGTGGTATGTGATTTGCCAACTTAACAAATCGTGCGCTGAACTATTTTCAGAGAGGCGCATTTTAGGTTAAGCGCAGGGACGTTGGACAAATCATCAATCATGATTTAATTTAGTTCAATTAATTTTTATTATAATAAAATAATTCGATACATGACTGAGAAAAAAACGGTACTGAGTGATAAACTTCATTGGTATAAGGATGCGGTAATTTATGAACTGCACATTAAGGCATTTCACGACAGCAATGGAGATGGAATTGGTGATTTTCAGGGGCTTATGGAAAAGCTGGACTACCTGGAAGATTTGGGCGTTACAGCGATTTGGGTTTTGCCTTTTTATCCATCACCGCTGCGTGACGACGGATACGATATAGCCGATTATTATAGCATCAATCCCTCATATGGTCATGTAGATGATTTTCATAAATTCTTGAAGGAATCGCACCGCCGCAATCTCAAGGTCATTACAGAATTGGTGATCAACCATACCTCCGATCAGCACCCCTGGTTCCAAAGGGCCAGACATGCCGAAAAAGACTCTCCGGAAAGAAATTATTATGTATGGACGGATGATCCAAAAAAATACCGCGATGCACGCATTATTTTCCAGGATTATGAAGCTTCCAATTGGACCTGGGATCCGGTGGCAAAACAGTATTTCTGGCATCGGTTTTTTCACCACCAGCCAGATTTGAATTTTGACAACCCTGATGTTCAGCAGGAGGTTTTTGATGTCTTGGATTACTGGTGTAAAATGGGTGTCGACGGATTTCGTCTGGATGCTGTGCCATACCTGTTTGAGCGGGACGGAACCAATTGCGAAAACCTTCCGGAAACCCACGTTTTTTTGAAGAAATTGCGCACCCATGTTGATAAAAAATATCCGGGCACTTTGTTATTGGCCGAAGCCAATATGTGGCCGGAAGACTCAGCCGCATATTTCGGTGATGGCGATGAATGCCAAATGAATTATCATTTTCCGGTCATGCCGCGCATGTTCATGGCTTTGCGCATGGAGGACAAATATCCGATCACGGATATTTTTGATCAAACCCCTGAAATTCCGGAAACCTGTCAGTGGGCTATTTTCCTGCGCAACCACGATGAACTCACATTGGAGATGGTGACGGATGAAGAACGCGATTACATGTATAAAGTCTACGCCAAAGATCCCAAAGCCCGCATCAATTTAGGTATCCGACATCGACTTTCGCCTTTGATGGAAAACAACAGAAGACAGATTGAACTGATGAATCACCTGCTGTTTTCGTTGCCAGGAACCCCGGTGATTTATTATGGCGATGAAATCGGGATGGGTGATAATTTTTATCTGGGAGACCGCGACGGTGTGCGCACTCCAA
>JBBSDD010000498.1:0-2772 GCA_038249755.1 Flavobacteriales bacterium
CTCGCCGACGGCAACACCGTCTGGAATCGTTGGAGAGGCCCACAATTTTGCCGGCCCGGGCGGAAATGATATTTTCCAAAACATCTCTCTTGCAGGAGGCAGTTATACAGTCGTACTGCAATGGGACGATGGCACTCCGGGCAGTGTAACCAATTCCGATTTTGACATTTACCTCGCAAATGAAAATGGAAATACCCTGTTTGGATTCAACAGGGTAAATACAGGAGGTGCTCCCTTGGAAGTATTGCCTTTTACTGTGGCAGCAGAGACAGCATCTTCAAATTTTCTGATTGTACGTGAATCGGGATCGGCTCCGGCAATGCTGAAATACATCATTTTCCGTGGAGATGTTACGATAAATGAATACGGCGTTCCTGAAGCATCAACCCTTATCGGACAGGCAAATGCCGCCGGCGCCATTGCGGTAGGTGCCGTATTGTACAGCAATACCCCCGCATTTGGCGTAGATCAACCCACAGTGGCCTCGTTTTCATCCCGTGGCGGTACGCCGGTAAACGGCGTAATCCGCAACAAACCGGATTTATGTGGCCCGAACGGAGTGAATACCACAGTCAATCTTGGTGGCGTAAACATTGATGGAGACGAATTCCCGAATTTCTTTGGAACTTCCGCTGCCGCGCCACATGCTGCGGGTGTGGCCGCACTTGTGTTGCAGGCGAGAGAAAAATATTACAATTCAGGTCTTTCACCAGATCTTTTAAAAGGCATATTGCAAAATACATCTATCGACATGTATGCACCTGGACATGATGCGGCAAGTGGTTCCGGATTTATCCAGGCAGACGCGGCTTTGGCCACGCTGGCCAACCCAGCACCTTTCGTGACAGGTATTTCATATGATACCACCCTGGTACCGGGAAGTGAAGAGATTTTAATTACGGTGTTTGGCCAATACCTGAATGAAGATTCCGAAGTCTGGTTTGACGGGGCTCCGGTGGCTTCCGGTTCTGCATTGATAGGTGATTCGGCCATCACTGCCATCATCCCCACTTTTGCATCCCTTTATCCCGAAATCCAGGTGTACAACCCACCTTTGGAAGGTACCAACGGACTTGATGGTGGATTGTCAAATCCATTGTATTTCACCACCAAAGAAACCATCCTTGTTGCCATCGACAGCAAATCAAAGAAGTATGGGGTGACCTTACCGGAATTTACTGCGGCCTATGAACTGGCTTCTACGGAGGGATTTATCGATCTCGAAACAGCAGGACTCAGCGAAGAAGAACGCAGCCGCATCTACGCCATCGAATTCTTTACCATTGCAAATGCGCTGAGCAATGTAGGTTTATGGGCCATCGTGCCCAACACTTCCGATCCGCTGAGCCCTTCCGGAAATATCCCAGCAACAAATCCGGTCGATATCAGTCTGCTCGAGAATTACAATTTCGTATTTGTCACTGGCTTTTTGGAAATCACTCCGCTCGATCTCAATATCACCCCCCGCGATACCGTCCTGGTATACAACGATACGATCACCGGATTTTCATTTGATTACAATTTTTACAGCGAAACCCTCAACAGCATTCTTCCAGCCGACAGCCTGGTACTCCTTTCAGCCTTGGCGACAGGTCACAGTGCGGATCTCGTGAGTACGGTGGGTCTGGTGCGAGGTACAGCGCTTGTCAATGAGTTTGGCGGTCCTATTCTGGATGCCACCGCATTGGTAAATAGCAGCTTGTTGATATCGGGAAATCTCGTTCAGAGCAGGGGCACAGCGCTTGTAAATGGTGACCTAATTGATCCCGGTGCATTGGCCAATGCCATTTCACCTCTTTCAACCACGTCGGTGCAGATAAGAGGCACGGCACTCGTAAATGCTTTCAATCTGGTGCGTGGTACAGCTTTGGTAAATACACTGGATACCCTTGGAAACATCGTGAATACAACCCCTTTGGTAAATTCAAATACCATCGTAAACAATACTGCCCTTATGAATGCCACCACCATCAATGCCGACAGCAATACGGATGCGATTGTGATTTTAGGTGAAGAGGATATCGCCATCTTTTCTGGCGATTCTACTGGCAATGTGGAAATACGATCTATCAATCTCATCACCGGAAATACCGTCGGCACCCACCTGATTATACCCGGCGCCTTTCTCACCAATAATTACAATGTGACGTATGGATTGGGCAATATTACCATCCTTCCGGATACTGCCCTTATCCTGATCGATCCTGCCAGTCTCAACCAGGATTATGACGGCAATCCGAAAACAGTATCCGCCAGTGTAATTCCGGAAGACCTGGAGCTGAACATTACCTATAATGGTTCATCAGAGCCACCTGTAAATGCAGGTTCTTATGAAGTGGTGGTAAGCGTGGTTGACACAAATTATGTGGGAGCCAGCACTGCCACACTGGTGATAAATCCGCTGAATGCCACCATTTCTGCCGGGGTGTATGTGATCAACAAAGGAGGAGCACTGCCGGTATTTGAAGCAACTTTTGAAGGACTTCAGAACGAAAACGACATTTATCTGGTAAGTAATGTGACCTTCACCATGAACCCTGCTTATACCACATCATCACCTGCGGGAACTTATGCGATTATACCTTCGGCTACGGCACCAAACTACATTTTCACTTCCGTAAATGGCACTTTGTATGTAAACCCTGCCGGTCCGGGGACCAAACAAGTCAAACCATCTTTTATATGTTCAGAACCGCTGGCGGAACCAGACGAAAATGGATTTGAATTCATGGCCTATTTTGCATACACAAACTCGAATCAGGCTGCTGTTTA
>JBBSDD010000499.1:0-2754 GCA_038249755.1 Flavobacteriales bacterium
GAAGAAGAATGTCGCTGGCTTATATTGGCCAAAACCCCTGGCCAGGGGGATGTGATCAAATCAAAGGCGTTGAGAACCCTGCTCTCCTTTTCCAACTCCGCCTTCAACCGGCTGCCCTGCAATCCGGCATATCCATACCGCCCATCTCCGATCCAGGGATCGCGCCAGTCAGCCAGAAATACGGCTGATCGATATTGGTGTCTTACTTCGGCCACATAATCCATCAGGTTGAAAGGAGCTCCTGTGACGACAACAAAGTCTGGTTGAAATTTTCCCATCCTTTCGGAAAACAACGTTCCGAATGCTTTTGCATCAAAAAGCGCACGATCGTAAGGCGTCCCCTTGCTAACCAACCTGTTGTGAAAAAGAGACAACCGGTAGGCGATTTTTGATCGCCGGGTTTGCGGTTTCGTTGCGAGCACTTTGGGAAACTGGTGGGTATATCTGAAAACAGAAATTCCTTCCACATCTGCAGACCAGGAACTCTCACCTGAGCTGTTCAGATTTGCAGCAATCACTTCTACCTGCCAGCCCTTACCCTTACGGCCTCCTTCGTCGCGGGACAAATATTTTGCAAACTTGGCCCAACGTCTTCCGCCGATTCCGGCATCAGGCGGGAAAGTTTGCGAGATAATCAACACTTTTTTTATGTCGGCATCCGCGGTCAAGAAGATTTCCGGTTGTTTCTTTCCAGTATACGATTCACCATGCCCGTGGTGCTGTAGCCGTGGCTTCGGTCGAGAAAAATGATTTTTTCAATCGCCTCAGGTGCTGTGATGGCCTTGTTTTGATAATCATCACCCAGAAAACGCACCTGAAAATTGCCGTTCTGCATGATCTGCGTGAGCTCAACTTCATTGTTGTAAAACAAAACCTCATCTACAAATCTGATAGATTTGAGAATCATCAACCGTTCGTCGGCAGTGAAATAAGGTTGACGCTTACCGGGATTGATATTTTCATCAAATGTTTCGCCACGGTTTACCGCAAGGGTCAGGTGATCACACTGGGTTTTGCAGGCTTCAAGCATCAACACGTGACCGGGATGGTACAAATCGAAAACACCGCATGCAAAACCTCTGATCATACGGTTTGATTTTCAATGATACCGATACCAAATTTGCCCTGATCCCAATCATTGACAAATTCTTTGTGGGATTTGCCCATCTTCACCTCATGCCAAAACTTATCAACTTGACAACTTGAACCTGTGTGCTTTACGATGTCATGAAATACGATCAGGCCACCCTGTCGCACGAGGGGACTGTACATCATATAATCCTGTTTCACTCCTTCGTAGGTATGATCGCCATCGATGAAGAGATAGTCGAGTTGGTTGTCACCAAAAAAACTTTTTACCTCATTGAAACTCGTTTGTAGATGAGAATCGGCCCGTTTCAATTGTAATTGTTGACCTGGCAAAGCGAAATTTTTGTACAAATTGGTTTTCCATTCCGGATATCCACCGCCAAATTTTCCTTCAGGAAGATCCACACTCATGATTCTCGCTTTGGGAGCGCTCAGGCGACAGAGCAGAAACAAAGTACCACCATTGGCAGTGCCAATTTCGAGGGCGTATTTCGGTTTTATTTTTTCGATTTCTGTAGTCAAAGCCTCTATTTCATCAAAAAACTGCCACGGTTCGATCAGCGAGCCCTTCCGGGAAAAAAGAAAGTCGAGCAATTCTGCGCCCGACTGGGAAACTGGAAGGGATTTCAACCGTTTTTCCAAAAGGGAGAAAGCAAGTTTTAAACGAAGTTTATTGAGCATTCAATTCTTGTTTTAAAAGTTCCTGTTGAATGAAATCTTCCAGCTTTTCAGTGGGTGTCCAGTTCAACACTTTCCTTGATTTTTCAACATCCGCAAAAGTGATATCGGCTTCTCCTTCACGTTTGGGAATGAATTCGATTTGATCTGAAATCAAACGTGCCAGGTCGATCACGCGCATAGTTCCCGAGTTGCCGATATTGAAAGCTGTGTTTAATTTTTCCGGATGTTCTGCCGCCATAAAATTGGCACGGGCGAGGTCTTTCACATGGATGAAGTCGCGCTGCTGAGCACCGTCTCCGGTCACCAAAAGCGGCAATCCCTGCGATTTTCCGTAAAGAAATATGCCCACCACACTGCTGTATGCATTAAATTGATTGTCTGGATTGAAACTCCGGGGACCGTAAGGATTGAAATACCGCAGATGCACAAAGTCGAGCGGATACCGCGTACTGAGCAGGTCGAAATACTTTTCGGTTTCGTATTTCTGAAAAGCATATGGACTCAGGCAATCGATGCGTTCGTCCTCCCGTGTGGGGATGTGTAATGGGGTACCGTAGATCGCGCTTGAGGAACTATTAATCAACCGCGGAAAATGGTTATCAGCAATCATCAACTCCAGCAGATGCATGGCCGCGAGGAGATTTTCGCGGATGTGTTCTGTCACGAGCTCAAAACTCGGCTGAATGCGCGGAAGGGCCGCCAGATGAAAAACGGTGTCGTATGGTTTAAGGGTTTTGAGGTGAAAGAGCGAATCACCCACCAAGTCAAAATTTTTGTTGTTGAGCTGATGCGAAATATTCGCCAGCCGCCCCGTGCTGAAATTGTCGATGCCCGTGACGTGCCAGTCAGTATTTTCCAACAGGAAATCCAGCAGATTTGAGCCAATAAATCCGGCCACACCGGTGATTAAAACGTGTTTTTTACTCATGCGATTTCATCCAGAATGGCGTGGAGAATGACCTGATGAAAACATTCCACCACACC
>JBBSDD010000500.1:0-2737 GCA_038249755.1 Flavobacteriales bacterium
GAATCATTCTCGGGCGCCTGGATATGATATGCGATTACGCCGGGTGCTGTTTCCAGAAAGTGGAGTTTGGACTGCACCAGGTCAGCGGATCCCATTCGAAACGCCGGGTGGGCTTTTCTCAGGGCAATCAGGGTTTTATAGGCTTCATGAACTTCCTTGTTTTTCGCCAGCAAATTCCAGTCAATCTGATTGATATGATCTGGAGATTTATAAGAATTTTCCACCCCATCCTTTGATCGCATAAATTCAACGCCCGCGTGCAAAAAGGGTATAGCCTGTGATGTCAGCACTATCGCATTGCTCAGGATGTGCATTTTTCGAAGTATATTTTCGTCTGCCTCCGGATTCGCGATTTTTAGCTTGTCATAGAGGGTGTGATTGTCATGGCAGGAGACATAGGCGATACATTGGGTAGGCTCGAGCGCCCATGCCGTATCGGTGTTGTTGACTTTTTTGTAGTCGATATCCGGATGCTGAATGGCGCCCACAATGCCAAATTTTACAGATTCCTTCAGTTCTGTATTTCCACTGACAAAACCTTTGGAATCATGGCTGCTCCAATGACCTTTGATCCCGTCCCTGATTTCATCACTGAAAGCGGCAATCCCCGGCAGTTTGTACGTGTACTTTTTCAAAGAGCGTTTATTTTCCGGAAGAGGAGACTGATCGGCTGTCCAGCCCTCGCCATACAGCAACATGTCAGGACGAATTCTATGTAGAGTGCTTGCTACCTCCCGCATGGTTTCCTGATCATGTATGGCCATTAAATCAAATCGAAACCCATCGATATGATACTCTTCCATCCAGTACTTCAGACTTTCTACCATGAATTTCCGCACCATTGGACGCTCCGATGCAATCTCGTTGCCACAACCGCTGGCGTTGCTGTATTTTCCAAAATTCCATTGCCGGTAATAATATTCTGGCACCAATTCGTCAAAAGGCAAACCTTCCGTGCGGCCTGTGTGATTGTACACCACATCCATGATGACGCGAATACCCGCATCGTGCAGGGATTTCACCATTTGTTTGAACTCGAGGATGCGCACACTTCCGTCGGCAGGATTGGTGGAATAGCTTCCTTCCGGAACATTGTAATTCTGGGGATCATACCCCCAGTTGTATTGTGGCTGCTCAGGTTTTGATTCGTCAACGGACAGAAAATCAAATGTGGGCAAAAGATGTACATGGGTGATACCCATTTCAATGAGGTGTTCCACTCCCGTGGTGATGCCCTTGGGCGTAGTGGTTCCCCTTTCGGTAAATGCCAGGTATTTCCCTTTGTTTTTCATACCCGATTCCGGATGGATCGAAAAATCGCGGATATGTAGTTCGTAAATCAGGATATTGGCCAATTCGGGCATTTCCGGGATCCAATCGATGTCCCAGCCTTTGGGATTAATTTTTGAAGGATCAATCAATTGTCCCCGCTTGCCATTGGTACCCACTGCGCGTGCATAAGGATCTGGCACTTCTGCGCCCCAGGTCTTTTCCAATTGAGCCTGCACTGTGTAGTACTGGCCTATGTGTTCGTTCGGTAAACGCACCGACCATGCACCGTTTTCAGATTTTTCAAATAAGATCTGCTCTGATGGAATTTCGGTTTGGTCGTCGGCATAAAGATTTATTCTTACACTGTCAGCTTCCGGCGACCAAATCTTCACGCCGATATACTCATTCAAAAACCTGACACCTAAATCATCACCCGTATAAACTGGATAGGCATTGTATTTCATATTGACTTTTTCAGGAGTTTGAGCGAAGATTGGTGATACCCCATAAATCAACCAAATACAGGTGATCAGTATCATGCAACTTTGAACAGTATATTGTTTCTTCATGGAAATAGCGTAGACAAGGATCATTTATAAAAATTATTCGCAGTCGAAGATAATGCCAAATTTAAATTGATACACCGACAAAAACCGAATAAAACACAATAGAAAACACAATACCGCAATGCGCAGCCATGCCACACTTTTGGCGGGCGTGGTTGTAAGACGATGCCGTGGGATTGAATTGTCAATGGGGGTCTCGATACACGCTCCTGCGTCGTGCACCCGACCTGCCCGCGATCATCTATATTCCACATGCCAAAATTTGGGCACATCCCCGCCTGGCCGGCCTGCAGGGGGTGTTTTTCAAGCTCACACGAAGCTCCAGAATGACGCATTATTAACAGCCTGAAAAATGTATCGGGATGTCTTGAATTCGGAGAGCTCAGAATTTCGGTCAGGTTGCTTGCATATTACCGCAAAACCATAATTTTTAGAGCGAATACGAACCATTTCTTTTGATTTTCAGTAAAAGGAGATTGAAAAGTTTTGAAACCAACTTTTCTCATGTCATTTTTAAATGTTCACTTAGACACAACTGCTTATGAAACAATTTTTTACAAAAGAAAGCGCTTTAAAAGCTGGAAGGAATGGAGTTTGGATACTTCTCTTCGCTTTGGCAACTGCTGAAATATCAGCGCAAGTGGTATTTATCAATCAGGTACGACCTGTCAGTTGCGCCGGAGGTGCCGATGGCGCGCTCTCCGCAGGCGGCTCTGGCGGTACACCACCGTATTCTTTTTTATGGAGTACAGGTGCCCAAACTTTTTCGATTTCAAACCTTGCGGCAGGACCATATACCCTGACTGTAACCGACAGTGATGGATTGCAAGCCACCGCATTTTACGAACTGGCAGATCCCGTCCAGCTCACCGTATCACTTGCCACCACTCCCACTTCCA
>JBBSDD010000501.1:0-2729 GCA_038249755.1 Flavobacteriales bacterium
AAAACGGTTCGTACCACAGCATTTCATCCAGCGACATCAATCTTTATCTGAATGAACACCTCACCAATGGACCGCACATCACCGCCAAAAACTTCCGGACCTGGGGCGGAACCGTGCTCTGCGCATTTTATGCCGACGAGGCAAGGCAGATACACGCAGAAAATCCGCGCAAAAAATTTGATACCATTCTCATCGGACTCGTGGCCAAAGAAATGGGAAATACGGTGACGGTTTGCCGGAAATACTATATTCACCCAAAAGTACTGGCTTACTGCGCTGAAAACGCTGATCTGATTCCTTCGAACAAATCGGCAAAGAAATACGCCGAATTTGAACCGGAAGAGCAAATGGTGCTGGAGATTTTGAATGGGTAATGCACATCACAGCGTTTGATCGAAAATTTTAGAACAAAATAAATCTCATTTCGACATGAGATTTACACTTATGGTTTTAAAAAAACAATCAGTTTTGCGGTTTTACAGGTAGAAATCCCCGTTTCATCCATTCAAATTTTATAAGGTCTGTAGTCGTTTCAAAACCCTTGCTTTTGACGAAAAACCGGGCTCCGCTGCCGGGCGTGTACAATGGAGTCACCTGAAGATTTCTTTCGGGATGTTGTGCTGCATAATCCTGAGCCATTTGAAATTTCCGGCCCCAGACTCCACCGCCCGTGTTGGTGAGATACACGTGTTTTATTTCTGGCCGGGAATCAAGAATGCGATTCAAATCGGTCCAGACAATCTCCTTTTCAGGAAACTGACGGATAATTGATGTATCACTGTAATTGTCGCCGATCAACGCCTTTTGATGCAGGGGGTTGTCAATATCAGCAGAAGGAATGGATTCGATCAAATCGGAGAAAGCTATGGCTTGCCTGGCGCAAAATTCCACCCAATTTTCGATAGGGGCATGACGCAAAGAAGACTCGCCGTGAAGCTCCGGCAGAATCTGCCAGAGGTGGTTGTTGGTGGTCCTTCCATAAAACCAACGTGCATTGTTCAGTTCGTTCCATCCCGGGCTGAATGTGCCAATAATGAGTGTCCTGACTTTCCAAGTCACGAGATTTTCCGGAAGGGTAAGCCAGGGATGAAATTTATGGATACAGGGCATGAATCGAGGTCTGTCTCACAAATACTTGGCCTAGAATTCCTTGTCGATAAAAGCATTCTGAATTTCCTCGCTGATCGCCACTTTTTTGCCCGTGTCGGCGGCTTCGTATACTGCGGCAATAATAGCCACATCGCGAATGCCCATTTCACCGGGCACCCGGGTGCGCTTGTTGTTGAAGATGCAATCCGCAAAATCGTCCATCTGAAGGGCCTGCTGATTGACTTCTTCATATTTCATCTCACCTGCTGTGCTGGATTCACCTTTGATGCCACCGTAGGCATACGCGGGCGTGAGTTCAAACCATTCATCGGGTGTTTCTGCGCGGAGCAGGTTAAAACTCTGTACGTAACTGGTTCGGCAATCGGCCACGCTTCCATCGGCAAACTGCATTTGCCACTTCACACCCTGCTCGACTTCTTTGAATTTCTCTTTGTCCGTGACGGGCTCGTATTCGGCTGTGACGGACACAGGCACCTTGCCCTTGGTGTAAATGGCACCCTGAATGCAGTAAATTCCCACATCCTGAAGCGGACCACCACCGGCGAGTTCCTTGTCATACCGCCACGAACTTGGTCCGAGATTCATTCCGTCATCGGCAATGATTTTCTGAACGGATCCATAAACTTCTTTTTGACCCAGACGCATCATTTCGCGGTTGTAAGGTTCGAAATGCAGACGATATCCGATCAACAACTTGACTTTGGCCTTTTCGCAGGCGGCGAGCGTGGCCCGGGCGTCAGCGACATTTGTAGCCATGGGTTTTTCGCAAATCACGTGTTTGCCTGTTTTGGCAGCCCGGATGGTGTATTCTGCGTGCATTCCATTGGGCAAAACGATGTAAATGATGTCGATGTCGTCGTTGTTGGCGATGTCATCGAAGTTGGCATAGTTGAACACGTTGGCATCCGGGATGACGTATTTCTTCTGCCATTTGGGAATTTTTTCCGGACTCCCGGTTACAATTCCCTTTAATTCGCAAAGTTTCGTTTCCTGGAGTGCTGGGGCCAACTGACCTTTGCTGTAACTGCCCAAACCCACGAGCGCCACGCCAAGCTTGCCGCCGCGCTGCACTTTGCGCACTGCTTTGGCCGAAGGTCTGAAACTATTTTCGCCGGCCATGGCAGTCAGGCCTTGGATACCAAATGCGGTGGTGCCGACACCAAAGAGAAGATTGCGCATAAAATTGCGACGGGAATCATCCTGTGCTGAAAAATCTTTTGAATCGTCTTTCATCATTTTTGTGGGATTAATCCAGAAAGCTCAGACTGTCAAATACCTTTTCTCCCGAGCGGCCTTTCCTTTCAAAAATAGGTGTTGAAAAGGGGAATGCCGCAGCCATTAACAATTTCTAACTCAAGTTTCGCACACCATTTATTTGTAGCAGGGACGGGACTCGAGCTATTAAATTTTCAACACTGCCCTGTCAGTGGTCCTTTCACCCTGCCAGTGGCAAAGAAGGAAAAGCATACATCAAACCACTCATTCAAATCATAAGATTACGCACCGCCGAGGTAAAGCTTTCTCCTTTTCAAATGCCCTGCGCTGGCGATAAAACCAAGACCCCATTACGGCCCTTCGGGCCTACGAAGATTTCACCACTCTGTGGCTCCAGGGAGTTT
>JBBSDD010000502.1:0-2715 GCA_038249755.1 Flavobacteriales bacterium
AGACGCCGATCAACATGTACGATGGGCGGGGCAAATTGCAGAGCGGTGACCTGAGCCTCTCTCCGGATGGCCTTACCGGAAATGGGATCATGGAATTTTCGGGCGCCGAGCTCGAGTCCAATCTCATCACCTATCAATTGGAAACATTTGCAGCCGATACCGCCGCATTCCGGCTCCTCGCCTTGCTTGAGGCCAATCTCGCTTTCAGTACCAACGACGTGAAAGCCACCATCGACTTTGCCAACCGCGTGGGCGACTTTAAGTCAAATGGCGACGACACCAAGGTGGAATTTCCTGTGAATGAGTACATCTGTTACATGGATCAGTTCAAATGGTTTATGGACAAAAACGACATCGCCCTCGAAACCTCCCGCGAGATGGCCACCGACTTTGTAATCGATACTGAGCTCGACATGAGCCGGTCCAATTTCTTTAGCGTCAATAAAGACCAGGATTCCCTGAACTTCATGTCGCCAAAAGCGGTTTACGATCTGGACACCTATACCATCACCGCCGATCAGATACCCTGGATTCGTGTGGCTGACGCCAAAATCACCCCCGACAGCGGCCGCGTGGTCATTCGCCGCAAGGCAAAAATGGACCCGCTGACCAACTCCGTCGTCCAGGCCAACTACATTACGCAATACCACACCATCGAAAATGCCAGTGTGACTTTGCTCTCCCGATCCGATTTTATCGGTTCAGGGCAGTACACTTATGTAGATGAAAATAAAAATCCGACACTGATCTCGCTCACCAGCATTTCGGTCGATACCACCATGCAAACAGTTGCGTCTGGTAAGATCAATGCAGCCGAAGCGTTCTTTCTCAGCCCCGATTTCGAATATCAGGGTGATGTCAACCTCCAGGCGAATGAAAAATTTCTTTCCTTCAACGGAAGCACGCGTATCATCCACAATTGTGATGGCCTCCAGCGCAACTGGATGAAATTTTCGGCGAGCATCGACCCCAACGAAGTGCTCATTCCGGTCGACACCCTGCTCTCAGACGACCGCGGGAATCCGGTGGATATCGGCCTGAATCTGGTGAAGGATCCATACGAGGTTTACGGTACTTTCCTTTCGGCAAAAAGGGATGACGCCGACCTCTCTGTCGTGACTTCGCGCGGATACCTCTACTACAACAAGGCCGACCAGAATTACGAAGTGGCCGCTGCCGACAAATTGAAACAAAAGAACCTTCCTGGCAATTACATTTCGCTGAACAAACAAAGTTGCGAGCTCACCGGGGTGGGCGAACTTGAGATGGGCGCCGATCTCGGTCAGTTTGAATCCAGAACCATCGGCACCCTGAAGTACAACCCGTTGGAAGAAAAAGTAACCATAAATGCCTCGGTAGTGCTGGATTTTTTCTTTGATGAGAACGCCCTCGCAAAAATGGAGACTTATCTCTCCGCCGTGCCCGATCTGAAACCCGTAGACTTTACCAAATCAAATTACGAATATGCTGTGCGCGAGATGATGGGACTCGCTGAGTCAGATAAAGTAATCTCGGAATTGAGTCTGAGCGGAAGTTTGAAACGCATACCCGATGCACTCGACAAGACCGTTTTTATCTCCGACCTCCAGATGACCTGGGATCCTGTTTTGGAATCTTTTGTTTCTGAAGGAGATATCGGCATCGCGAGCATCGGCAAGAAAATGTTTTTCCGAAAGGTGCCCGGCAAGTTTGTGGTGGAGAAAAAAGCCAGCGGCGACATCGTTCACCTTTATTTTGAAATAGACGATGCCCACTGGTACTACTTCACCTACAAGCGTGGATTGATGCAGGCTTATTCTTCCGACAAGGAATTCAACAACGGATTGATGGAGTTGAAAGAAGACAAGCGCAAGCAGGCTGGAGCCAAAAAAGAAGACGATTATTCTTTTATGCTCGGCTCGAAATCAAAGCAGAGCATCTTCGTTGATCAGTTCATGTTTTAATAAGACCATAATAATTAGTTCCTTTGGGTGAAACATGTGAAGTGATATCACGTAGATACTGCACCCCTTAGACTAAAAATTGACCCGGCGCTTAAAATACTGTATGTATTTGGTTGCGCTGTATCTCCTTGCAATTCCCCAATTGCAAGCCCAGTACAGCGAACAGGATTTGATCAATGAGGCAAACAGCCTTTTTGAACAGGGCAGCTACGCCCAGGCCATGACCCGTTATGCCCAGCTGCTCAGTCTCAACCCCACCAATCCCGATTTCAATTTCCGATACGGTGCTACCGCACTCTATGGCGATGCCTCAAAAAAAGCGGAAGCCATCAAATATCTGCGCTTCGCCACAAGCAAACCAGGTATGGACAATAGAAGCTGGTACTTCCTCGGCCGGGCCTATCACCTCAACTACCAGTTTGCCGATGCCATCCGGGCCTTTGAAAAATATCAATCGCTTGTCGGGTCAAAAGAAGCTGAAAAGCTCTATATATCCCGCGAACTCGAATCGTGCCGCAATGGACTAAACCTGCTTTCCAGCATCAAGGAAGTGGTGGTGCTCGACAAGAAACAATCACCTGCCGAAGCATTTTTCCGGCTTTACGATCTCAGCGATATCGGCGGGAAAATACTTGTGACCCCCGATGAGCTGCTCAGTTCTTTGGACAAAAAAAACAACCACAAATCGCTGATTCACTTTCGTGGAATTGGCTCGGTGGTCTACTTTTCGAGCTACGGCAAAGACGGCAAGAACGGCCTCGATATTTACATG
>JBBSDD010000503.1:0-2711 GCA_038249755.1 Flavobacteriales bacterium
AAGGACAATCAGAGGCGATATTCGCAAACGACACATTGATATTGAAACCAAAATCCAAGGCGCAACCACGGTTGTCTTCCACAGAAAGGATGTATGCTCCCGGACTTAGATCTGTATAAACTCCCTTGTCGGATGGATTCTCATCATTGAGTCGGTACACATAAGGTGGCTGACCAGTGCCCAATTCTGCGATGATGGCGCCATTGTCGAAAAGTGGGCAATTGACCGGCTGAATATTTCTCACGATAAGGTTCAAATCCGAATCATCTTCTATCAAAACGTTGAGCGAACCAGTACAATTATCCTCATTTTGCACCTGGACGGTATATACGCCCGCCACAAGGTTCTCAAAGATGGGTACTTCTCGCCAGCCCGGCACACCATTGATGCTGTATTCGAAAGTTCCGGGCTCTGAGACCGCCACCTCCAAAGTGCCGCTGTTGTCACCGCAAAATGCATCCTTGGTACTGGCCAGATTGATTGTCGCTTGCGCTCTCCCGAGCGTGATGGTATCCAGAAAAACGCAGCCATTGTCGTCACTCACTTCAATGATATACTCATTTTCAATCAGATTTTGGAAAATTCCATTGTTTTGGAAATTGGCTCCATCGCTGATCGAAAATGAATAGGGAGTTGTTCCACCCGTAGCGAGAAGATTGATGCGGCCATCAAGACCAGCGCAGCTTTCAGGGGTCTGCGTGACTTGCACATTGTAATCGATGCACGCCACTTCCTGACATTTGCTCACGGCATTGGTCAGCAGGTTTTGAAGGCTTGAATTCACATAATTCTCCATGCGATCCACCTGACCGGCTGAGAACATAAACATGCACTGATCATCACAATAGTCCATATAAGACGGCCAAAGCACAGGTTCTGTGCAATTGATAAACTCATCTGCCGGGCAGCCGAAAGTTTCCTGATCCGTATTTGGGGTATCGTCTACAAAATCGTTGATGTCGTCTGCACAACCTGTGGCATTGAACGGATGATCCAAGAGAAGATAATGGCCTACTTCGTGGGTGATGGTGCGCCCCATATTGTATGTGGTCGAAATGGTATTTCCACCGCAGGATACTTCTCCAAAATAAATCAATCCACAAGTTACGCCATCTCCGTTCCCAATTCCGCCGAGGGGGGAGAAACCCAATGGATTATCCATGGGAAGGACAAAAAAGTTGAGGTATCCTGCCCATTCCGGAGCATTGTCGCCCGTAGTTTCATTGATAGTTACTGCAAATTCGTCGTCATTTAATCCAGAACTCGCTGGATGATTGAGTGTTCCGAGACAAAATTGGATGCAGGATTTCTCGTTTTGAATGCCTGGCCAAACCACGGGGCGTAATGCATTCCATGTGTCTATATCGGCATTGGTTCCTGCGAAGTCAGCATTCAGTCGGTCTATTTGGCTCAAAGCCATATCAATCGCACAGGCCATATTGATTGTCACATTTTGAAAGTGCACTGCGACGGGTAAGTAAAGAATTTGATCACAATCCATTTTGGAGTCCGCCGGTTTGTTCTTTACGTAGAGGTCGTAATTGAGCAGCTTTTGGGCATGTTGAGCCGCGTATTCAGGATCATTCATAAGTTGTGCCTGGTAATCCGTGGTGCCACATCTGTGAATGGGTTCTTCACTTTGAGCAGATGCAAATACCGGCAATACGCAGGCTAAATATGTAAGAATTTTAACGGTCATTTCTATGCGGATCAATGGTTTCGCAAAAGTATTAAAAACAAATTCCAATCCGAATTTTCCTTGCAAGTTGATTCTTTTGGCCTGTTTGATGTCGTACTGACGTCTAAAATATCTCAGAGATGTATCCCGGGATGTGAATTTCGCATTCTTCACATAGATTTAACATTCTGATTTAAATCAAATTCTAATTATGATTCTCCGCAAAATTGCCAGCGGTGGAAATGAAGACTGTAAGATGTATGAATTGCAAAGTATGAAGTATATGAGGCAACATCGCGCACTGACCTCATAACTGGTACCTGTACCTTGTACCTTGTACCTTGTACTTTATACTTTGTGTAAGTCCCAAGTCATTTTAACTTTGTAAAAAAGCAAATTTATGATTCTACTTGCTGGCGAGGTACAAATTCCATTTCTAAATCAGATTATCGTCGTGCTGGGATTGTCCGTGCTGGTCATTTATTTTTTCCAACGCATCAATTTACCTGCAATACTCGGGTTTCTGGCCACCGGAATCGTTTTCGGTCCGCATGCACTCGGTTTGGCGCAGGCCGGTGAAGAAATAGAGATCCTCAGCGAGATTGGGGTTATCCTGCTTCTTTTTATTATTGGTTTGGAATTCAGCATCAAGCAATTGGTTTCCATCAAGAAAATCGTACTCGTCGGCGGCTTTTTTCAGGTCGGGCTTACCATTTTTGCTACTGGTTCGCTGGTTTATTTGTTGGGATTTGAATTGAATAAGGCGGTATTCGTGGGATTTCTTTTTGCGCTTAGCAGCACGGCCATCGTATTGAAAATGGTGCAGGAGAAAGGATTGATGCGCAGCGCCCAGGGGCGGATCGCATTGGGGATTCTTATTTTTCAGGATATTATCGTGGTGCCCATGATGCTCATCACACCCATCCTTTCCGGTCAGGAAGGCGACATTGTTTCTTCTTTGCTCATCATGGTCGGGAAGTTCATTTTTGTAATTGGACTTGTTTATGTCTCCGCACGCTATCTGGTACCGAGG
>JBBSDD010000504.1:0-2708 GCA_038249755.1 Flavobacteriales bacterium
CAAGATTAGCGATCATGGACGCGTCAAGGCTGAACCCCAGTTCTTCGAACTCCTTGCGCAGTGCCATCGCCGTCGCTTCTGGGCTGTCGTAGTTCTGCATCTTTTCCCGGATGCTCTTGACGAACTTTTCAACCTGCTCGTAAGCATCGGCCAGCATCCGAAAGAGAAGTCGGATACCGTAACGGTGATGGAAAAAATTGGTCACTATCTCGATGAAGAAAACGACCGGATCGTAGAAAAATTCAAGTCACTCGGTTATTCCAAGCAGGATATTACAACAAAGATTGAGGAGAAACTCGATATTCCATATATCCTGAGGCACTCGGCAGAAGATTGGGATGGCGGATATGCCATGGCCGGATTGATTGGTCATGGAGACGCTTTCGTGCTTCGCGATCCAAACGGAATTCGTCCTGCATTTTTTTATGAGGATGAAGAAATTGTGGTCGTTGCTTCGGAAAGGCCGGTGATACAGACTGCATTTAATTTGCGGGCGGAGCAGATCAAAGAAATCGAACCGGGACACGCTTTGATCATCAAAAAGAATGGTTCCGTGCGGGAAGTGGCAATCACGCCGCCAGCGCCGCGTTTGGCTTGTTCTTTCGAGCGCATCTATTTTTCCAGAGGTTCAGATCAGGACATTTACCGGGAACGGATAAAACTGGGCAAAAGCATCGTGCCCGCTGTGCTCAAAAGCGTGGATGGGGATTTAAAAAACAGCGTATTCAGTTTTATTCCGAATACGGCTGAGGTTGCATTTTTCGGTATGATGAAAGGTCTGGAAGACCATCTGAACGACCAGAAAAAGGAAATGATTCTCGCCATGGGCAGGGATATCAATCCAGATAAACTTCAGGACATCCTGCAGATGCGACCGCGGATGGAAAAAATTGCGGTGAAAGACGCAAAACTCCGCACTTTCATCACCCAGGACGAATCGCGTGATGATATGGTCGCCCATGTGTACGATATCACGTACGGCACCGTAAATCCCGGCGTGGACAACCTCGTGGTAATCGACGACAGTATCGTGCGCGGCACCACCCTGAAGCAAAGCATCATTCGCATCCTCAACAGGTTGAACCCCAAAAAAATCGTGGTCGTATCCAGTGCGCCGCAAATCCGTTTTCCGGATTGTTATGGCATCGACATGGCCAAGCTGGGAGATTTTATTGCTTTTCAAGCGGCTATATCGCTCATTAAAAAATCCGGTAAAGAGAAAATTCTGAAGGTTGTTTATGAGAAGTGCAAAAAGGAAAATGTGGTGGGAAGAACCGATATTCCGAATTTTGTAAAAGAAATTTACGCGCCATTCACTTATGAGGAAGTTTCGAAAGAGATATCCATCCTTCTCAAGCCAGAGGAAGTGACTTGTGAGGTAGAAATACTTTTCCAAACCATTGACAATTTGCACATCGCTTGTCCAAATCATCTTGGCGATTGGTACTTCTCGGGAGATTATCCCACACCTGGTGGCAATCGGGTGGTGAACCGTGCTTTTGTAAATTATTTCGAAGGAAGAAACGAAAGGGCTTATTGAATTGGCGATGGGCAATTTGCAATAGGCAAGTAAAAAAAGGGCAATAGGCAATTTGCATTTGGACAAATGTGCAATCCATTTGGGCGGAAAGTCGAAATTTTCCTGAACATTTGCGGTCGAGCACACGCTCGCGTTCCTCCTACCTTGGCGTGGCGAGTGTGGTTTCCTCTGGCGTCCCGCCATTCTTAAAAAGTCACCTTCTATGCAAATAGGGGATGTAAAAATCTACCGGGATCTGTAAAATCAGACGCGCTCACTGATATTGTTATATGCTTCAAATAGAATTTGGAACGTGCGGGTTGTGTATTTCTTTTAATTTAAAAGTTGTTAAATTGCACACCAAAAAAAGATTTGTTTAAACGAGCCATCGCCCTGATTACATGTTCCATAATCATTCTTACAGCATGCAACAATGATGATGAACAGCGTGCAGAGAATCCAGAAACAAACAATCCTCCACCAACCAGGATCGAAAAGTCAAGCTTTACATTAAATGGGGTGTCACAACCTGAAAGTCAGAATATAAGCGTTGCTTACAGTGAATCACCGCAGGGGTTAGAAATCGTTACAACATTTCAGGAAAATATTCTTTCTGAATTTGCTATGTCCCCTATTCGTACTGAAGGGTCGTATACCTCCAATCAGGCTATTGGTTTTGCGGTCGTAATAGGTGCTCAGGCCTGGTTTTGTAATACGGGCTGCACAGTTGTTATTGAAGAACACGATTCAGAAGGCCGCTGGATTGATATATCCATTAGTGGACAATTGCAAGATCTTTTGGGGACATCGACTGCAACACTTAACAATGCCCGAATTTCAAAATTTTATTGAACTATTAGAGCGGACAGACGTTCAGGCACACGCTCGCCCTTTTCATACATGAAAGGCTTCCCGCGAGTGTGGTTTCCTCTGGCGTCCCGCCATTCTTAAAATGAATTCCTCCGCACACGCTCGCCATCCACAGACGGGCAGGCGTCACGCGAGCATGCTTTCCTGTGGCCTCCCGCCGATTCAAAAAAATGAGTTCCAATCCAAAGAATCATATCTCTAAGAAAATCGCCAGACGCGGATAAAACCGTCACTCGCTCTCCACAATTTCGTTGAATTTCCTTCTCATTGTTCATTTGCGCATTTTATCAGGAAAACAGCCGACCGCCCCATTTCGTGA
>JBBSDD010000505.1:0-2702 GCA_038249755.1 Flavobacteriales bacterium
CTACCCCAGGATACGATACAAACCCTTTACAAAGAAGTAAAGCAGGTTATAGAAGAATCGAGAAATACAGCTTATCGGGCGGTAAACTTTGCGATGGTTAAAGCCTATTGGAGCATAGGAAAGTTGATTGTTGAAGAAGAGCAAAATGGAAATAACAGGGCTCAATATGGAAAGGCTCTATTAAAGGAATTATCTGAGAAACTAACTGAAGAATACGGTAAAGGCTTTGATTCAAGTAACTTACGTTATATCCGACAATTTTATCGGGTTTTTCAAAAACGTGACGCACTGCGTCACGAATTGAGTTGGACGCATTACCGACTACTTTTAAGTGTAGAAGATGAACAAGCCCGGGAATTTTACATGAAGGAAGCCATTGACTGTAATTGGAGTACAAGAAGCCTTAACAGACAGATCGCTAATCTCTACTATGAACGAATGTTTATGAGTAGGAATGATAAAGAAGTCAAAAAAGAAGCCATCCAAAAAACACAGGAGCAAGATGCAAGCGATATTATTAAAGATCCTTATGTATTAGAATTTTTAGGGTTGCAAGACAATACCAAATTCAGAGAAAGTGAACTGGAGCAAGCAATTATTGACAAGCTGCAGGATTTTTTATTGGAACTTGGCAAGGGCTTCGCTTTCGTTGGCAGACAACACCGATTGACCACCGAAACAGGCAAGCATTTTTACGTGGATTTAGTCTTTTACAATTATATTTTAAAATGCTTTTTGGTAATTGACCTTAAAACCACAGAATTGACCCATCAGGACATTGGGCAAATAGACATGTATGTTCGGTATTTCGAAGATAAAATAAGACAAGAAAATGACAACCCGACTATCGGGCTAATCCTATGCACCAAAAAAGACAACACCGTTGTAAAATACAGTTTGCTAAGCGACAGCAAACAAATCTTTGCTTCGAAATACATGACCTATTTACCAACAGAAAAAGAGCTGGAAAAAGAAATTGAGAGAGAGCGTAGAGAGATTGAAATGGAAAAGAGATTGAATAAATAGAAACAGGAAAAGAAAACCAGGTATTCCGGCTTTTTCTATCCCCCTATATACATCCGGGTCCTGTCTTCCCGAGCGCGGTGAGAAATCTTATCGGTTGCCAAAAATACTGGTTGAAAATCTATAAAGCGACGAGAATATACGGCCGCGGCATTGCAACTTAGACGAAGGAGCGATCTCAGGTAGCTAAATGCTGCGGAATGAAATAAAGATAAAGCCCATTTTATTTGGTTTTGACTACTCACTGAATCGAACGAAAACAAGGTTCATCCAATCATCAATCATACCTTTGACAAAAAAAACCCGGAAATGAAATTCTCCCTGGCTTCAACTATTTCCAAAAATCTCAACATCGCTCAATGGCAGGTGGAAAACACGCTTTCATTGTTTGAAGAGGGCGCCACCATTCCTTTTATTGCAAGGTACCGGCAGGAGCGAACAGGTGGGTTGGACGAAGTGCAGATTGCGGATATCCGAAAGGAAAATCTGGCGGTCATCGAATTGGAAAAACGCCGGGAATTTATTCTGTCAAATATTCGCGAACAGGGCAACATGACCGATGAGTTGCAGCGAAAAATCGAACAAAGTATTTCACTTACCGAACTGGAAGATATTTACCTTCCTTTCAAACCCAGGCGAAAAACCAAAGCCTCTGTCGCGCGTGAGAGGGGATTGGAGCCTTTGGCAGGAGCCATCATGAAGCAAGAAATGTCCAATCTGGAAGGCTACGCCCAGCGTTTTGTAAAAGGCGACGTACCCTCCGTGGAAGATGCCCTCGAAGGGGCACGCCACATCATCGCCGAGTGGGTGAGTGAGCGACAGGCTGCACGTCAAACGATCAGAAGACATTTTGCCCGAAAGGCACTTATAAGCGCAAAAGTCATTTCCGGAAAGGAAACAGAAGCCGTAAAATACCGTGATTATTTTGACTTTTCAGAACCGCTGAAACGCATCCCTGCGCACCGGCTTCTGGCCATTCGCCGGGCTGAGTCGGAAGGATTTTTTCGCGTAAGCATCACACCTCCCGAAGATGAAGCCCTGGAAGAGCTCGACCGGATATTCGTGCGGGGGAAAAATGAAAGCGCCGATCAGGTGCGCATGGCCGTAAAAGATGCTTACAAAAGATTGCTTAGGCCATCGATGGAAACTGAATTTCAGAATGAGAGCAAGGCCAAAGCCGATGGGGAAGCCATCGCTGTTTTTGCGGAAAATCTTCGCCAACTCCTGCTCACAGCGCCTGTGGGTCAAAAGCGCACCCTCGGCATCGACCCGGGTTTCAAAAGCGGTTGCAAAACAGTGTGCCTCGACGCGCAGGGACAATTGCTGCACAATGAAACCATCTATCCGCATCCGCCACAAAATCAGAAATCGCAGGCTGCCGCCAAAATAGCCCAGCTCGTGGAAGCATACAAACTGGAAGCCATCGCCATTGGCAACGGCACAGCAGGACGCGAAACAGAAGATTTTATTCGCACAAAAGTATATTTCAAAAAACCTGTGGAAGTCTATATGGTCAATGAGGCCGGGGCTTCTGTGTATTCCGCTTCGGCAGTGGCGCGACAGGAATTTCCTGATTTTGATGTTACGGTGCGGGGCGCGGTGAGCATTGGGAGGCGGCTGATGGATCCCCTGGCCGAACTGGTGAAAATAGATCCGCAGAGCATCGGAGTCGGTCAATA
>JBBSDD010000506.1:0-2693 GCA_038249755.1 Flavobacteriales bacterium
AGTTTATTGATTCGTGCTACGCAGGTGCAGTGGATATTGGAAATGACAATCTTACATCTGGAGATCCAGTTGTTTTTGCTCTGAGGCTCCGGCCTGGTGAGAAGCGGGTAGTATATATTCAAATAGGGCATTACTCACGCAGTTTCAGATTTTCGCAATTATGGGTGGAATGCGGAATGGGGTCGGGATATGACAGCCGTGCAGACCAAGACAGGAATGATAATATTCCGACGGAATACATTTATATCCTCTTCTGTGGTTTGCTGATTTTCCAATTTGGGTACGTTCTGTTTCAGTGGCTATTGGTGCGACGACGGGAGTATTTTTATTATGCAATGTATATCCTTGCTGCGTTTCTTTATTTCTATGGTCGGTATAGTGTTCAACTGGCCAGAATTCCTGGCCTTGCTCAAATAGATGCGGGCACAATGATCGCCATCAACGATGTACTATTGGTATTTCCAACTTTATTTTATGCCCGATTTGCGCGCCATTTTGTCGATTTGGCTGTGTTTGATCCAAGACTGGCGAGATATTTTCGAATATTCGAAGTATTTTTAGTCGTATCAATTCTTGTTCTGTTCTTGGTTCAAAACCTGCCAAATGATCTGAATAACCAACTCATATTTCAGATCATTCTGGCCATTCAATTTTTATTTTCTCTGTATGCCATTGTTCGCATTGCCAGACAAAAGCGGACCGTTGCCCGATTTCTGGTTGTTGGAAGTTCTTTTGCACTTCTGGCACATGTGGTTGCAAATGTTTCACCCCTCATTTTCCAGAATATGCTGAGCGTAATGGATCCACTGACTATTACAATGGGTGGCATCACGCTCGAACTCGCTATTTTTAATACTGGTTTGTTGTTTAAGGCAAAAGAAGCAGAGGTAGATAAAGTGGCAGCGCAACGCGCCCATATTTATGAGCTCCTTGAAAAACAACAACTGCAGGAACGTTATATGCTGATTCGGGATAAAATTGCGAGTGATCTCCATGATGATGTTGGGAGCTCTTTGAGCAGTATCAATATTTATTCCTACGCAGCCAGGCAAAAACTGGATGAAAATGATCAGAATCAGACAAAATTACTCCTTGAGAACATCGAGAAAACGGTAGCCACGACGCTGAATGCAATGAGCGATCTGGTCTGGGCTATCAATCCTTTGAATGATTCGGGAGAGAAGCTGGTCGAGCGAATCCGCTCATTTGCATTTGAAATTCTTGCCGCGCGTGATTGTCGTTTTGTCTCCGACGTACACCCATCTTTCTATGATCTCACCCTGAGTCAAAACGACAGAAAAAATATCCTTCTAATTTTAAAAGAAGCGGTCAACAATACAGCGAAATATGCAAGCGCCACGGAGGTGAGTTTGCGTATTACGAAGAAAGATTCAGGAGAATTTCTGATTCGTCTTTCCGACAATGGGACTGGTTTTGATGCAAAATCCAGTTCGGGAAATGGAATGCGCACGATGAAAAAGCGTGCTTCTGAATTATCCAATATTTTTAAGCTGGATTCAGATGATGGGGGCACTTCAGTGTGCTTTGAAGTGGGAGAGAAATGGCTGACGTAAATTATTCCTTATTAATACGCTGATTATTGACCGTGATTGATTTTGGGGGTAGTCTGTTTGGTCCATTCAGGATAATCGTATATTGCGATTTCTTGCCTGAATTTCCTTTTTATTAAATTTCGGCTACCAGAATAAATCATGCACAAAAACAGAACGATTCTAAAATCTATCCAGCGTCAGGATTTTAATATTCAGACAAAGCGCATTTTTACCGATGAACCTGTATCTGATCCAATGGTTATTTTTGCTCCTGCGTTGGAATTTTTTCGGCATCTGGCTGTGGGCAAATACTTTTGGTTTATTGCGGATCCCAATAAGGGATTGACCTTTGCTGCAGGAGGACAGGTGCATGAATTAACTCCTTTGACCGCTGACACACTTTCAGGAAGTCCGCCAGACAAACTTTTTGAACATACCCATCCCGAAGACTTGCTTAAAATGTTTGCATTCAGTAAATACTGGGTTGACCTGGTAGAAAAACTTCCGGAAGATCGGAAGCCATATGTCCGACCCACAATCTTTATCAGAATGAAAAATAATACCCAAAATTATAATTGGGTTATGGTCCAGTATGCTCAAACCATCGCCAATCGAGCAGGAAATATTCTATATGTTCTTACCCTTGTTACTGATGTGTCACACATCAAAAAAGATGGTGTGGCTATGATGAGCATTCTTGATACACATGACAATAAAAGCCATGTTTTTTATTGTTCGGACACCATGGCTGTTTCCGGAGATATAAATCTTACACTTTCTATTACAAACCGCGAACAGGAAATCCTGAGCTTTCTGGCTCTCGGATACAGCAGCAAACAGATAGCTGGCCAGCTCAATATCGCTTTAAAAACCGTAGACAACCACCGTCAAAATCTTTTGCGCAAAACGAATTGCAAGTCTACAGGCGAATTGGTGGCGCTTGGCATTAACATGGGTTTTATTTGAAACAAAACCCCTGACGAAACTTCGTCAGGGGTTTTAGGGATTTATCAGGAGCACGGTGGAACCCTAACTTTATCGTGCAATCATAAACTTCTCCACAATTACTTCGCTTTCTGTTGTCAAACGATAAATATACACCCCATTTGGGAGGTAAGTTCCGTCAAAATTAAACAGCAC
>JBBSDD010000507.1:0-2689 GCA_038249755.1 Flavobacteriales bacterium
GAATCATATTCCGGATTTGGGAAAGCCGGGCCCTGTAAAGCCTGTAAATAGGGCACGTCGCCCCATAAGTCCGAGAGTATTCCCAGCGACTGGGCCATCATGACGCGCGCCACACCCGTGTAATGCGGTGACTCAGATTCCGCGCCCTGATCGAGAATAATTTTGAGATTGACCATGCTTCCCACATAGAGATCACTCCATACGTTTCCGACAAACTGCTCGTCTGGTTGATAACTCTCAAACAACAATTCCTGTCCGTCCACGCCTGTGAGCTGTTGAGCAAAGATGCCGGTGTACCGAAAAATCCGCCCTCCATATGCATCTACCGACCCCTTTTGGGCAGGAGGTAACAAAGTGCTCAGCGGAACTTCCACCGGAACATTGGGATTTTCATTGATTTCTTCAAGGTTGCAACCAGCGCTCACCAGGCAGACAGAAATCCATATTAATTTGGTTTTCATTCGGAATGATTTAAAATGTAACCGACAAATTGACTCCATAACTTTTGGTGTTTGGATTGTTAAAATAGTCACGACCGAAAGCATTTGAAGCCCCTCCGAGGGAAGTTTCCGGATCGATACCCGTATAATTCGTGATTAAAAATAAATTTCGTGCTGTCAAAGTCACGGATGCACGGGATAAGCGCAGTCTTTCGCAAACCTGAGGCGACAATTGATAGGTAAGATTCACATCCCGCATCCGTACCCAGTTTACCGTTTCGATATTGTCTTCAGATACCCCGACAAGCGCGTAATTGTCGTAGAAGTCTTCATTTCGGGCAATGGGAATATTGTTGGGTTCTCCGGAATCCTGAAATACACCTTCCCATACAAAGGTTTCATCACGCGATTCTGTATCTTCATGTATTCCAAGACTTTTCATGACGGCCTTTGTCCCATTGTACATGTCGCCCCCCACGCGAATATCGAGCAGAAAACTCAATGTCCAGTTTCTGAATTGCAGGGTATTCCGCCAACCAGCCGTAAAATCAGGATTGGGATCGCCTACGACACCGTCCTCAGAATCCCTGATGGGATAGCCCTCATCGTCTACGAGAATATTTCCAGCATCATCGCGCAACCAACGCTTACCATAGATCACGCCGTATTGATAACCCTCAATCACCCGAGACTGCGTACTGGCCAGACCTACACTTGGCAATGCGATATTGTCCAAATCATCGGTCAGGGAAATGACTTCGCTACGGTTTCGGGTGAAATTGATTCCCGACGACCATGACACCCTGTCGGGCTCGCTCAGCCGCCGCTCTATAATTTCGGCTTCAAGCAATGCTTCCCATCCGCGGTTCACGATTTCACCAATGTTGGTAATAAAGGTGGAATATCCGGTGCTGTTGGCAATTGGAATTTCAACGATCTGATCTGTAGAGGAGACATTGTAATAGGTCAAGTCCAATTTTACCCGATTATTTTTACTGCGCAGGTCGGTGCCAATTTCAAGTGACCGGCTAAACTCGGGGCGCAGGGTGTTGCTTCCGATCAGGTTATTGGGAAAAAAAGACAGATTGCCTTGGGTGCTACCACCGCTCACAAAATAATTTGAGGTGAGGTAATTTGCGAATGCGCCATTTCCGGTGAGGGCAAAACTCGAGCGGAGCTTTCCGTATGCGATGGGACCTAAGTCGGCCAGTTCTGTAAAGACAAATCCAACACTGGCCGAAGGATAAAAAAAGCTGTTGTTGCCTGGCGGTAGGTTACTAATCCAATCCTGACGACCAGTGAAATTGAGGTAATATGTTCTCTTGTAGTCGAGGGAGAGATCTCCGATCACGCCTGTATTTCGGGCTCTGTCGAGAAAATCATCCGCGGTAACATTCAGTGAAGCTACGTTGGACATGTCGTAAAATCCGTCGATCACGAAATCGTACCCATCCACATTGTAAAAAGTTTTGTTGAAGGTCTGATAGCTATGTCCCAGAATGAGCGTGCTGCTAAAATCTTCACCAAACTGGCGATCAAATGTGATGAGTAAGTCGTTGGTGAGGTTTTTTTGATTGACCGTTTGGTCAAATATGGCTCCCCCGAGGTCTGTGAATTCGTTCGACTGGCTATCCCAGTAACTCTTTCGCCTTTCCGCATAGGTATCTGTTCCCACCCTTTCCGTAATGGTTATCCAGTCGGTCGGTCTCCAATTGAATTCAACAAATCCAATAATTCTCTGGAGTTGCTCTTCATTTCGGTTTTTGTTCACGGACCAATACGGATTGTCATAAAATGCGTGGAAGGTGCGTTGGGTCCCGTCTGGAAACGTATATGCAGAAGGAGAATTCACAGGATCATCGGTACCATTGGTCAAATCAAAAGAGGCGGGAGCCCGCATGAGTCCGAGCATGACTCCAGACAAATTGCTTCCGCGCTGGGCCCTGTCCGCATTGCTTGTAATAAAATTGGCACTTGCTTTTACGTCCATGTTGGACCGCAATTGCGTATTGGCTGTCAGCCGAACACTCGTTCTGTCGTATGAAGTGAGTGGCACCACCCCGGTTTGTCTCAAATCTCCGAGAGAAAGAAAAAATCCCGACTTCTCATTGCCACCACGGATACTGAAATTGTTGTTTAGGGTAATTCCTGTTTGAAAAAAGTTGTCGGTATTGTCGAAAGTCTCGACCGGATTGTCTGTCGCAAAAGGACTGTTCCGGGACACCATAACACCCTCGCCATTATATCTC
>JBBSDD010000508.1:0-2688 GCA_038249755.1 Flavobacteriales bacterium
TGACTGGTTACAGAGCCTGGCATAATCGTCGTGACTTTGATATCACTCTGCCGCAAATCGAGCATGATGGCCTGCGAGAATCCCACCACACCAAATTTACTGGCGTTGTAAGCCGAGCCGCCGGCAAAAAAGTTTGTGCCTGCCAGACTCGCAATGGTAATAATATATCCTTTGGATTTTTTCAATTCTGAAAGGGCGGATTTAACGCTGAAAAACACGCCTGTGAGATTGGTGTCAATCGTTTCTGACCATTGCTCCGCCGTGATGTCTTCAATAGATCCAAAATGGCCCAAACCGGCATTGGCGACCAAAACATCGAGTTTTCCAAATTCCGACACAGTGGCCCTGACCGCTTTTTCCATGTCAGCCAAAATTCTTACGTCGGCTTCAATGCCCAAAATTTTTCCTGGGTGGCTTTTTGAGAGTGAAGCAGCGGCCTTGTCTGTGTCGGCAGCTTTTCTTCCAGTGATCGCTACTTTGCAGCCCGATTCGAGCAATATTTCAGCCATCCCATATCCAATCCCTTTGGTTCCTCCTGTGATCAATACTACTTTTTCGAGACTCATTTTTTTAAAGTTTTAATTTAAACCGGGGCTTCCACATCGGCAATAAACCAACTGCCTATATCATTCGATACCAACCAAGGCACATTCCACCAGATTCCCTCCTTGGCAAGAACGGTAAAATCATCGCTCCTTTCTGTATTTTCATTAAATGACACACCCATACCCAACAGTTGTTCGAATATGACGCGCACTTCGGTAGCATTTCCTGCAGCGATACCGATCAGGTATTCGTCTTCCTGCAAATCTGCATCAGCGAAAGCCTTATAAACAGCTTTCAGGCCTCCGACAAAACTGTCGTGAACAATGAATTTGGGAATAACGACATTGTAAGGTCGATACGTAATCATGATAGCTCAATGTCAAAAATCTGTCAACAAAGAAACAAACTTTGTTTTAGAATCATGACCAAACTAATCAGTCGTTTTCCCCTTCTCTGCTGTGGACAATTGTGGTTTGCCGTGATAAAGTGCTTTTTCAATTGGATTGTGCAAGGTTTTGTAACCCAAATAAGGCGACCGGCCTTTTTTAAAAACCATATGGCCATTGTTTATTCCCAGCCGTTTTGCTTTTTGAATTTCTTCGGGCTCCAACAAAAGATCTGTGCACCGGGGAGAACAGCACGCCTGGTTTTTTTCGCGGCAGCGGTCACATTGAATAAAGAGAAGATGACAACCATTGTTGGCACAGTTGGTATGCGAATCGCAAGGGTCTCCACATTGGTGACAGCGGGCTACAATTTCATTTGAGATACGTTCACCCAATCGCTCATCAAAAACGAAATTTTTACCAATGAATTTATTTTCCAGATTTTCATTGGACACCTGACGTGCGTACTCAATAATTCCGCCTTCCAGTTGGTGCACCTTTGTAAAACCCTCATGTTTCAGCCAGGCAGATGCCTTTTCGCAACGGATACCCCCCGTGCAATACATCACGATATTCCGGTCTTCGAGCCCTTTAAGATTTTCATGTATGTAGGGCAGGCTTTCGCGAAATGTATCTACGTCAGGGGTGATAGCTCCCTTAAAGAAACCGACTTCGTGCTCGTAATGGTTCCGCATATCGATCAGTATCGTATCCGGTTTTTCAGTGATTTCGTTAAAGGCATTTGCCGAAAGGTGAACCCCGTGGTTGGTCACATCAAATGACGTATCGTTCAGGCCATCGGCCAAAATTTTATCCTTCACTTTGATCACGAGTTTATAAAAGCTCTTTCCATTGTCATCTATTGCCAGGTTCAGACGAATGCCATCGAGAAAGGAGATACTGTAGAGGTGGTCTCTGAAAACTTCATAATTTTCTTTGGGTACCGAAAGCTGGGCATTGATACCTTCCGAAGCCACATAGATGCGACCTTGCACACCCATTTTGGACCAATGAATAAAGAGATAATCCCGAAACAGAGCGGGATTGCGAAGATGGGCGTATTGATAAAAAGAAATGGTGATCCGGTTTTGGTCGCCATCCACCATGCGTTTTTTGAGCACGCGCCAATCTTCTTCGTTGTGGAGATGCTTCATGTTACAATTGCAAGTTATACCGTGAATATTTCTCTAAGAAGAGCTATAAGATTGCAAATGTATACAAAGCTACTGTGACAGCAGCTCTTTTGTGGATGAATCAGCAAATTTGCGAATAAGTGTACCAAATAAATTAAAATTGCGATTCTAAAAACAAAGAACCAAGCACTTCAGTCAAACCTTAACCCATTTCTTTTTTCCACACAAGGGCGATATTAAGCAGGATCATTACACCGATAGCCACGAGCGAAATGAGAAGCACCGGATCTGGTGCAGGCATCAATAATTCAAAGTCAATTTTCATCCAGGAGAAGTAGTCAGTCCATTTATCCGATTTAGGATTGCTGTCGGCAATCGCATAGATGGTAAGAGCAGCTATCGCTGAAAGCAATCCCCACCATACCCTGGTCGGAATGATAGGTGGAGCAGGAGTAAGAATTGCTTCATGGGTTTTCCATGCCTCAAGTACCCGCTGACTTATATCGGCTGGTGCCTTATGAAC
Organism: Flavobacteriales bacterium; assembly: GCA_038249755.1. Classification (GTDB taxonomy): domain Bacteria; phylum Bacteroidota; class Bacteroidia; order Flavobacteriales_D; family Cryomorphaceae; genus JBBQZU01. The sequence goes on from JBBSDD010000508.1 coordinate 2,589, forward strand.
AGTACTTTTAGAAAGTATGTTTTTAAAACTCTTTTGTGATTCTTCGTCCTTCATTTCTGTGCGTTTTTATGGTCTCGGCAGGAAGTGATTTTTCAAGCAA